>NZ_CAXTAZ010000085.1:0-11168 GCF_964242715.1 uncultured Enterovirga sp. | reverse complement strand
AAGAATGGTTGTGCGCCATCTACGTGCGCACCACCCCAACAACTAGGCGTTGCCCCGGCCCGGTCGACGGCCCGCCCGAACGAGCGGGAAGCGATGATCGTCTTGTTGTCCGGTCGGCCCTGCTCGAGGTCAATGCACGGCTCGCCCCGGAGCTCCCGTACCATGCGCTCGCTGACCACGTTGAAATGCTGCCGGATGAACCGGGGATCCGCGTCGCGGAGCTCGAGGGGCGTCCTGATGCCGAGCGCCTGCATCCGGGCTGCCAGTCGTCCGGCCACGCCCCACAAATCCGTCAGCTCGATATGAGCGAGAGCGGCATCTTGGGCCGCGGGAGTGAGGAGTGCCATCACGCCCCCACTGTCCGGGTCCTTCTTGGCCAGGCGGTTCGCCACCTTGGCGAGGGTCTTGGTCGGCGCGATCCCCACACTGACCGGGATCCCGGTGCCTTTCAGGACAGTGGCCCAGAGCTGGCGGGCATGGCCGTCCAGCCGATCGCCGAACCCAGACAGGTCCAGGAACGCCTCATCAATGCTGTAGATCTCGAGCGCCGGCGTGAACCCGGCGAGGGTGCGCATCACGCGCGCGCTCATGTCGCCGTAAAGTGTGTAATTTGAGCTCCGGACGATGACGCCCTGCTTCTCGAACTCGTCGCGTTTAAGGTGCCTGGGGTCGCCCATGCCGATCCCGAGCGCCTTTGCCTCATTGCTGCGGGCGATCACGCATCCGTCGTTGTTGGACAGCACCACCACGGGCTTGCCCATCAGCTTCGGCTGAAACAGCCGCTCGCAGCTCGCATAGAAGTTGTTGCAGTCCACCAGGGCGATCGGGCCGCCCACGCCTACAGCACGCGCGACATGCCGGTAACGACGCCCCACACCGAGAAGTCGGCCTCAGCCGGCACCTCGATCTCGGGGAAGGCGGGGTTTTCCGGGCAGAGCACCACCCGGCCGGCCCGCTTCTCGAGGCGCTTGAGGGTGAACTCGCCGTTGAGGCAGGCGACCACGATGCAGCCCGACTTCACCTCGGCCGCCTTGTTCACCACCGCATAGTCGCCGGGATACAGGCCCGCGCCGGTCATGCTCTCGCCGGCCACCCGCACCAGGAACACGGAAGGCAGGCCGATCCCGAGCAGCTCGTTCATGTCGAGCGGCGTGTCCAGGTAGTCGTCAGCAGGGGAGGGGAACCCGCACGCGACCGTGGACGTGACCAGGGCAGCCTTGGCGCGGGTCCTGGCCTCACCCTTGAGGAAGGCCCCGATCCCGCTGGCGCTGCCACCTCGAGCCGCGGCCATCCGGCGAGCCTGGTCGGCGATCTCCACGGGGAGCCGCACCACCTTGGTGCCATCGCCTGGCCGTCGGCCTGATCCCGGCCTCGGTCCACCCCGTCCGCGTCGCTCTTCCATGGTCGCCCCTCCGTTTAGTTTCTGTTACAGAAATCAAACCTACAAACCAGGGGTGCGGCAAGCCTGTTCGAACGATCCTGCCTGTTCATGTGGCAGTGCCGCCCCGCCATCAGCGGGGCATGGTCGGGCTTTGCCCGAATGGCAGCCCTCTCGCTGGTGGTCCGGAGTGGGGTCAAGGCCGCCGCAGGCGCCCCGGAGGGGTTGCCTTGAGGCCGGTCCGGGCGGCTGGCTCTCCTACGAACCTACCGCGCCCGCCACTCGCGCCGCATGAGGGTTAGAAGATCCTCGACCAGTCGGTTGGGCTCTGTTCGCAGGGCAGGGCGGGGCAGGACCGGGGGTGCGAGCATGACGGGCTGCGGATCGCGCCCGAATCCGCGCATAGAAATGGAGTTCGGGCTCGCGTCCTGTTCCTGTTGGGTCCTCCAGGTGGCGCTCTCCGCATTGCTCAGAGTGACCGCGATGGCGCTGTGGGTAAGCCGCATGGTTGGGTCGACCCGGTCGAGCAGCCAAACCGCGTAGGCGATTGCGGCCGTAAGCACGGCCCCAACCTGCTCCTGGATGACGGCGCCCATGTACATCGTGCCCCGTTCGCGTTCCGGCAGGGCAAGCCGCATGCGGATCCCGCCTTCCGGGTCGAGGAGAACGTCTGAGCGGTCGGTCTGGCGGACTCGGAGCGCGTTGCCCTCGATTGCGACGATCGATCCGTGCGCCGGCGTGAAGATCCGTACCGGGCCGAACATGGCGGCTTGCTGCATAGCCTCATGCAGGGCAGGGGCCTCGAGTTCGCTTGGCCTTAGACCGCCTGTGCCGGTCCGCTGGCTATGGTGAGCACCACCCTCGGTCTGTGCGGCAACGTCGTATTCCGCTGCTCTGCCGGAATGAGCGCCTTGGCTTTGCTGACCAGTGCAGTTTCATTGACTGGACCGGCGGCTCTGGCCAGCTGCCATTGCGAGATCGCGCCTGTGACCTTGCCGCGGAGCTCCTCGGGCGTTCTGAACGTCCGGCGCAAGGCGCCGGCCGACCAGTCACTTACCTCCTTGATGAAGGCCGCCTGGGCGGGCTCAGGGTCGACTCCTTCCTGAACGAAGGCGAGGACGTCACGGCTTTCGCGGGCCTCACGGAACTCCTCGTGGGTTGCGGAGAGGCCGGATGGTTGCTGGGGATCACCGTAGCTGGCGCCGAGGATCAAGACGACCAGGCCTGACTGACGCACACCGTCGAGGCACGCGACACGCGGGGATTGAGCACGGGCAGGGAAGTCTTCAACGGTTATCGGCTCGTGGAAGAGGTCACGAATGGCTGTGCAGGCCGCCACCCGGAAGGCCTCCATGCCGGTAAAGCGGGAGCTGACGAAAACCTTCAAGGCTGAACTCCTGCGAGGGCGGCGCGGCCAACACGGCGCTTCACTGCAGCTGCCGAGAGGGCCTTCAGGACGCGCTGGCGACGATCCGGGTGTAACTCACGTAGGACCTCGGTCTCGAGGCTGCGCAGCTCCCGGTATGCGATGATCAGGAAATTGCCGCAGCCACAGGCGGGATCGAACAGACGAAGGCCCGCCATCTTGTCCTGAAAGGCCCTGAGTGCGTTGCCGCGGCCGGTATCCCGGCGCGTCCGGAGCCTGGCGAACTCGGCCCTGAGCTCATCCAGGAACAGCGGCTCGATCACCTTCAGGATGTTGCGCTCGGTCGTGTAGTGGGCGCCATGACGCCGGCGCTCGACCGCATTCATCACCGACTGGAAGAGGGAGCCGAAAATCGCCGGCGAGATCGCGTCCCAGGAAAACTCGCAAGCCTCTAGGAGCCGACTGCGCATATCGCCGTCAAACGACGGAATAGGCAGTCTCTCGGCGAACAGATCGCCATTGACGTAGGGAAACTGATTGAGGTCAGCGTCCAGCTTGGTCTGACGACGCTTCTCAGGGGTGTTTAGGACCTCGAACAGGTTGCTGAGCCAGGGTCCTACGTCGCTGCCGTCTGGCCGGGTGCGGTCCTGGATCAGGCTTTCGAAAATGTCTCGCTCGAAGATGCCGGTGTCGTCGGCGAACAAGCAGAACAACAGGCGTACCAGGAAACGCTCGAGGTCGTGGCCGTCGTAGCCGGAGGCCTTCAGGGAGTCGTGAAGCCGTCCCATCAGCTCCGAAGCTTTGATGTTGACGGGATCCTGATCCCGGAACGTGCGCTTTTGCACGCCGACGATGAAGCCGAATGCCTCCACGTGCCGGGGCAACTCGGCCAGAGAGAAGCGGACCTCCGTGCCCTCGTCCAGGTCGTACAGCTCGAAATTCTGGAAATCGCTGAGCAGGATGTAACGCGGCAGCTCCACTTCTTTCAGGCCCGGAAAATAGTCGAGGGCCTGAGCCTTGGCTGGGGCCAGGCTTCTACCGGCACTTTTGTGCTCGACGAGGAGCACGCCCTTCCAGAAGAGGTCGATGAAGCCGCGCCTTGTACCCAGGAGCTTCACCGGTTCCTCGAAGCTGGCAACGCGGCGCCGTTTGACGCCAAACACCTCAAACAGCTCGTTGTAGAAGGTTTGGGTCTGGCCCTTCTCGTAGTGAGCGGTCCGCCATTCATCGGCAAAGCCAGCCGCCCGCGCTCTGATCTCGTTCCATGAGAGGCGCATCGGCTCAGGTCCCTTCGGTCAGATTTGCGATCTGACCGGCCAGGGATTGCTCGTCCCCTTTGAAGCTCGCAATCATCGCGTGCAGAAAGGGTTCGGGGTCAAGGCGGTCCAGACTGAGAGGGTGGCCCGCCTGGTCGGCCAACAGCGCCGTGAAGGCCAGCTGAGTGCGGCCGTTTCCGTCCCTGAACGCATGAATGGCGTTGAGCTCGGCCAGGAAATGCGCCGCACCGGCGGCAAAGTCCGCGTGGTCCAGCCTTTTCAGGAAACCGGCAACCTTCAACCCTGCGAACACGCGGCGGAGCTCGCTCCCGATGTGCTCAGGGTAGCAGAACATGCTGGCCCCGCGGCTGATGCGCACCGTCCTGGGACGCCCTGCCCAGGAATAAACGTCCTGGAACACGTGCCTGTGGATGGCCTGGTAATGCCTCACGCCCCAGCGGCCGGTCGGCATGGGCTCTAGGAACCGACGGGCTGTGGACACGGCCGCAAACCGGTCGAGAGCCTTCTGTGAGGTCAGGCCGGGTATGTTCTTGAGGACGGTCGAGCCGGGATAGCAATACGGGTCGGCGATCGCGTCGTACATCGCCCCGCTAGGCGGATTTCTTGCCGTATTTCCCGGTGATGAACCGCGTCCGCTCGGCGCCGGTGGCGCGCCGCTTCTCGAGGCCCTGCAGATCCTGCTTCATCTCGCGGGTCAGGCGGACACCCTCCACGGCGCTGATCTTCTCAAACGCGCCCAGGCCGAGCACCTGGCCCTTGGTCTTGCCCTTTGTGATGGTCCGTCCGCTGCTCATGGCGGGACGATACCACAGCCGCCGGTACTCGCCAGCTCCTTGTAGAGGCCTGCGGCCGGTGGTCCGGAGCGGGGTCAAAGCCGCCTTACGCGCCCCCAAGGGTTGCCTCGAAGCCGGTCCGGGCAGCTGGCTCCTCATCAACAACGCCGCAAATACGATTTTACGGCGACACGGCTTAGCGATGATCGACCGAAGGTTTGCAGCCATACATAGAGGCCCGGCCAGGGTCCCGGCCGAGCCTCGGAAGCCGACAACGCCTTAGTTGTCCTTGATCGTCGTGTCCGGGCTGCGCTTCCCGTGAGCCGTCGTCACAAACCGGCCGGAGATCGCGCTCCGGTAGGTCCCTCCGGCAGATCCAGCACCCCGGCTCTCATGCACGGTCTTGCTCGGACTGCGTTGCCCCTGAGCTGCAGTGACAAACCGGCCGCTGCCGGCAGAACGATAGTTTCCGCCTGTTCCTTTACTCATCTCAATCTCCTCATTCCCCTTACTGGGGTCACCTCAATATAGCGTCTCGGGCGAGGGTGAACGACGGGCAGATCGGAGGTTTTGCGACAGTGGTGTCGCTGCGAACCTGTGGAAGCGCCTGGCCCCACATGGAAATTTCGCGAAGACCGCGGTAGATTAACCACTCGGCTCCCCTGCGGGGCCGGGCGGGTCAGGCCATGGACACCGAGTCTTCGTCATCTCACGCTGCCGACCAGCGCACCCGGTGGGGCGATGCGGTAGATCCGGGAATGTTGATCGTCCCCGCCATCCTGCTGCGGCATCAGCAGCGCCTCGGGTTGACGCCGCTCGAGATGTTGCTGGTCCTCAACATCGTCGCGGAGTGGGACGAGCCGAACGAACTGCCGTCTCCGCGGCCTTCGGTCCTCGCGAAGCGCATAGGGACGAGCCCTCGAACGATACAGAGGGCGATCACGAAACTGGCCCAGGCGGGCCTGGTCGAGCGTCGTCCAAGCGAAACCTGCCGAGGGATGACCGTGCGGAGGTTCGACCTCTCGGGTCTACGCAAGCGCCTGCAGGAGCTCTCCCTGCCGCAGGCCAGAGTCCGCCCGGATGCGTCGAAGGCTGCCTAGTAGCATCTAGAGGAACCCTGGTGAGGTCCTGAGCCGGGCATAGCGGGGCCATCCCCGACGTGGGCTTGCGCCTCAGACGGAGTGGCCGCTGCCCGTTGGGTGGCTAGGTGGGGACCCCGGAGCCGGCCCCGCGCTCGGGCTCTACGCGTGCTCTGCACGGCGGCGCGTATCGCTCGCTACTTCACGAGAGCTGTGCAGGTTGAGGGCGGTCCCTGGGCTTCGAGCTTCCGCGGTGCCCTTCGGAGCGTATGACCGCGTCCCCACGGTGCTCCATGTCCCAGTCGCGTTGCCGCTTCGCGCTGACCACAACGGGCGAGCGTCGGTCTCTCGAGGAAAGAGAACAGATAAGGGGCGTTTGCGGTCGAAAAGGAGCACGATCGGACGGTTTCGCGACACCCATGTCGTGCAGCCCCTTCTTTTTCTGCCGAGAGAGGCGCTGAAGCCACTCCGGGGCTTTCAGCCCAATAGCAGCCTTCCCGCTGGTTGTCCGGAGCGGGGGTCAAGGCCGCCGTAGGCGCCCCCGCATGAAGTAGGGCTTCAAAGCTGAACCGTTCGAAGACGACATACCAAAAGGGACATCGCAGAGCCGCTTCGAGTCAGAATTGCCGGTGCGCCGCAACTCATTTGGCCTGCCCGGAAGCAGACCTCCCGAAAGTTAGATGTTTGATCCCGGGCTTTGATGGTGCAGTCTCCACGCTGGAGTGGAAGGATGCGCTATGGGCCAGGTTCTCCACGGGAGCGCCACGACGACAGAGGCGATCCGTCGAGCGATACAACATAGTGAAGCGAGCCTGAGGGCGCTCGCGAAGCGTTACGGGATCAACCAGAAGACGGTCGCGAAGTGGAAGCGACGGACCTCGGTCGCCGATGTGCCGACGGGTCCGAGGGAGCCTCGATCGACGGTGCTGTCGATCGAGGATGAGGCCGTCGTAGTCGCCTTTCGTCGGCACACGCTCTTGCCACTCGACGACTGCCTCTACGCGCTCCAGGCGACGATCCCGCACCTGACACGCTCATCCCTGCATCGCTGCCTTCAGCGTCATGGGATCAGCCGGCTGCCGGAGGTCGACGGCGACACGGAGTTCGAGCGTCGGGTAGCGGATCGAAGGACGCAGGGTCCACCACAGGAAGCTCGCATCCTTGATTGCGCCGGCGCTGATCAGCGTTGCGACGAGCCGCTCGTACTCGGCAGCGTCCCGGAACAGCTCCGGAAGGCCGGTCCGGGGCATCTCTCCCCATACCGACAGGCGGTAGGCGGCCAATCCGGTCGCGCGACCCTGCCAGAACGGCGAGGATGCCGAGAGCGCGAGCAGGAGAGGCGTGTAGGGCAGGAGGCGGTTCATCAGATCGACCCGCCGGTCGGGATCGGGAACCTCCACATGGACGTGCATGCCGCACACGACGTTGCGGCGGCCGAGCATCTGCATCTCTTCCGTGAGGGCCTGGTAGCGCGCCTTCTCGGTCTTCTGTTGCCAGCTCCACTGCGCGAGTGGGTGAGTGCCCGATGCGAGCAGCAGGATGTCGTGGCCGCGTCCGATGTCGGCAAGTTGCTCGCGCATTCCGCTCAGGACCGAGCGAGCCTCTTCGAAGCGGGTGGTCGGCGGTGAGGCGATCTCGACCTGAGACTGCAGCAGCTCGCGCTCGACGTCGGGAAGTTCGCGATGCACGGCCGCATGGAACGCGTCGAGCGAACCGCCCGGGGTGCCCCGAGTGACCGCGTCGGCCAGGAAGAACTCCTCCTCGATGCCGAACTGAAAGCTGCCGTCCATCCCAGATCCAATGCAGAGGGCCACCATGCCCCGAAGCGAACGTCCGCAGCTCCCGCTTGGGTCCACGAGGCGCTCTTGAAGGCAAGGCGCCGAGTATGTCTGGCGACTGCGACCTTCGGTCGTCCGGCACTCCCGGCCAGTTGGCCGGGTGAGCCTGCAGATCTCGCTCGACTGTCGGTGCGAACGGAGCGTGTGTGCTGCCGGAGAGACGGGAGCACGGGATGAGCGAGGGGCTGAGCATCACGGTGGGGCTGCGGGAGCTGAGCACGCGGCTGACGGACGCGGCCGCGATCCTAAAAGGGGCGGTGGCGTGCGCGGAGAGCGGGTCCGAGCGCGAGGCGCTCCGGATCGCCATGGATATCGACGAGCTCTTGCACGACGCCCAGACCCTGCACGGCGCCGTCTGCCTGATCGGGCGCATGCAGCGCCGGGCCGAGCAGCCCGCCGACGGCTGATCCTCTCGTCGACGCGCTCCAGCCCCGCCGGCCGCAAGGGCCGATTGCGGGGCTGGGCCAGTGGCAGGCCAGCAGGCCGCCTCGACCGGAGTGCACCATGACTATCACCTTGGCCAAGACCGAGACGAAGCTGCTGCGCGATGCCGCCGCCCGCGGCGGCACGTTGCAGCTCCCCGACAGCATGAAGCCGAACACGCGGCATAGGACCCTCGGAAAGCTGGAAGCGGAGGGCCTCATCGCGGCCGGCGGCCAGAACGGCTCCGAGCCGCAGCTCTCCCCGGCCGGATACCGGGCCGTCGGTCTGCG
The DNA here is from genome assembly GCF_964242715.1 of uncultured Enterovirga sp. NCBI lineage: Bacteria > Pseudomonadati > Pseudomonadota > Alphaproteobacteria > Hyphomicrobiales > Methylobacteriaceae > Enterovirga > uncultured Enterovirga sp. Next base: position 2,744 of record NZ_CAXTAZ010000085.1, on the reverse strand, counting down.
TCCGCCTCGCCGCAAGGACGCTGCCGAGACGAGCGTGCCGAAGCAGCCCGAGAGGGAGGGTACGCCGGTCCCGGCCGAGAAGCGGAAGGCGGATGATGCTCCCCGCGCCGGCACGAAGCGCGCACTCCTCACCGAGATGCTGGGCCGCCAGGATGGCGCAAGCCTGCACGAAATGATCGCCGCAACCGGGTGGCTGCCGCACACGACTCGGGCCGCCCTGTCCCGGATCCGCTCCGCCGGCCAGATGCTCGCCAAGAGCACGCGACCGGATGGCAAGACCGTGTACCGGCTTGAGAGCGCACCCGTTGTGGCCGAGATCAGCAAGGGCGCGGCTCGCCGGCGCGGCCGGACGGCTGCATTGGCCGACGTGGCGGTCGCGGTCTGATGCCGAGGACGATCCAGGAGGTCGAGGACGAGGTCGCGCGATTGCGCGACCTCGATCCCGTTGCGCTTCGAGCCCGCTGGCGCGCCGTCACGGGCCGGATGGCTCCGAAGGGCGCTTCCACCTCGCTGCTGCTCAGGTTGCTGGCCTATCGTGTCCAGGCCGAAGCCTTCGGCGACCTCTCGCGAGAGAGCGCCAGGGTGCTGGACGCGATCGGGACCGGCCGGCCGGTGCCGCTGCCCGTACGACGAGAGAGCCCTGGCACGGTGCTGGTCCGGGAGTGGAACGGGGTCCGCCACCACGTTATGGCTGTAAAGGACGGCTTCGCCTGGAACGGCGGCACCTATCGGAGCCTGTCCGAGGTCGCCTGCGCGATCACCGGCACCAGGTGGTCGGGACCGCGCTTCTTCGGGATCAAGGTCCGACCAGGATCACAGGATCAGGGGAGAGCAGGATGAAATCCGCTCGCCGCTGCGCGGTCTACACCCGGGTCTCGACCGAGCACGGGCTCGAGCAGGAGTTCAACTCGCTCGACAACCAGCGCGAGGCAGCCGAGGCGTACATCAAGAGCCAGGCGCATGAGGGCTGGCGCCTGCTCCGCGACCGCTACGACGATGGCGGCTTCTCGGGCGGCTCGACCGACCGTCCAGCCCTGCTGCGCCTGCTCGACCAGGTCCGGATGCGCCGGGTCGACGTGATCGTGGTCTACAAGGTCGATCGGCTCACCCGCTCGCTCGCCGACTTCGCCAAGCTCGTCGAGCTGTTCGACGCCGACGGCGTCTCGTTCGTGTCCGTGACCCAGGCCTTCAACACCACGACCAGCATGGGCCGGCTGACCCTCAACGTGCTGCTCTCCTTCGCGCAGTTCGAGCGCGAGGTCACGGGCGAGCGCATCCGCGACAAGATCGCGGCCTCCAAGCGGCGCGGCATGTGGGTCGGCGGCAACGTCCCGCTCGGCTACCGGGTCGAGGCGAAGAAGCTCCTCGTGATCGAGGAAGAGGCCGAGCAGGTCCGGCTCATCTTCCGCCGCTACCTTGAGCTCGGCAGCATCGGTACGTTGCTGCCGGACCTGCGCGGGCGTAACACCGTGACGAAGCGGCTGGTCCGCTCGGGCGTCGTCGTCCGGGGCGGGATCCCGTTCACCCGCGGATCACTGGCCTACCTGCTCCGCAACCGCTTCTATGTCGGCGAGATCGCGTTCAGGGGCGAGGTGCACGCGGCCGAGCACCCGGCCATCCTCGATCGCGGGCTGTTCGACGCTGTTCAGCGGAAGCTGACGGATCAGCGCAACGGCGACCCTGTGACCGGCGGCCGATCCGGTGCGCTGCTCGCCGGCAAGCTCTTCGACGAGCGCGGGCACAGGATGACCCCGACCCATTGCCGGAAAGCCGGCGCGCGCTACCGCTACTACATCAGCCGCCCGCTGCTCGACGGACACGGGATCGACGCCGGGCGGGTCCGGCGGGTCCCGGCTCCTGAGGTCGAGCGGCAGGTGCTCGATGCCGTGCGGGCCCGCTGCCCATCGGACGAGCCCGACCATGACTTGATCCGAAGTGCAGTCGACCGGATCGAGATCGCGCCCGACCTGATCCGGGTGACGCTGATGACGTCCGAGGACGAGGAACCTCGCTCGCTCGAGATACTCTGGCAGCGAGCATCGTCACGACGGCATCGTGAGGTGATCGCCTCTCCTGGCCGAGACGGTCCGGCGCGGCCGATGCGCATCGAGACCCGCTCGACGCTGCTCGGGGCCATCGCACGTGGCCGGCGCTGGCTCGCGGAGATCCTGTCGGGCCAGGTCACGGACCCGGACGCGATCGCCCACCGCGAAGGCTGCTCGCGCCGTCAGGTCAACGCCACGATCTCGCTCGCCCATCTCGCGCCGGACATCATCGAGGCGGCCATCGCCGGCCACCTTCCGCACGGCCTCGCGCTCCGCGACCTCACCGATCCGCCTCTCGCCTGGTCGGAGCAGCGCAGCCGCATCGGCATCGCCGCCTAGCAGACGACACGCCTGTCGAACCCGCTGCGCGGCAGCATCTTCGCGGTTCGCCCCGCCACCCCCCTGTCTCACGCGAAAACTCTCCCCGAGCGCGGAGCGCCGAAGGACTACCTCACCGAACACGCGAGCGATGCTCGGCGCTTCGGGGAATCACTTCTACGGAGCATCGGAGACGGCCGCCCGAAAGGAGCCCGCTCGCCCGTCCAGAGACCGACTTCAAGCGACAGAGACGCCGATCATGCGGCTAAGTCTCTGAACTGACGGCGTCTCTGGTCAGAGTGGACGCGACGCCAATTCGACGAGAGTGCGTGGTGGGCCCGGCAGGACTCGAACCTGCAACCAGACCGTTATGAGCGGCCG
>NZ_CAXTAZ010000084.1:0-11241 GCF_964242715.1 uncultured Enterovirga sp. | reverse complement strand
CCGTAGGTGATGTCGCAGGCATAGGACTGGGCGCGCTCGGCATCGTCGAGCCCGTGCACGATCACGCCGACCGTGAGGCCAAGGAAGCGGTAGACCTGCCCCATCCATTCCGAGTCGCGGCTGGCCAGATAGTCGTTGACGGTGACGACGTGGACGCCCTTGGCCTCGAGCGCGTTCAGGTAGACGGCGAGCGTCGCTACGAGCGTCTTGCCCTCGCCGGTCTTCATCTCGGCGATCGAGCCCTCGTGCAGCACCATGCCGCCGATCAGCTGCACGTCGAAGTGGCGCTGGCCGAGCGTGCGTTTCGCCGCCTCCCGGACCACCGCGAAGGCCCGGACGAGAAGATCGTCGACCGTCTTTCCAGCCGCGAGTTCGGCCCTGAACTCGGCGGTCTTGGCCTTCAGCGCCTCGTCCGAGAGGGCCGCCATCTCGGGCTCGAGCGCGTTGATCGCCGCCACTTTGGGAGCGTAGGTCTTGAGGCGCCGATCGTTGGCGGAGCCAAAGATCTTCTTGGCGAGAGCACCGAGCATGCGTGAACCCGTGACGGCAGGCGAAGGGAATGGGGGAGGCCGTCCTATAGCCGCATATAGGGGGCCGCGCACCCGAATAGGAAGACGAGGCCGAAAGGTGGGCCCTGGCGGCGCGTTCGGCCTCAGCGGGGGAGCACCGCCATCCGGCCGGCATCGTCGATCACCACGGCAAGGGGAAGGTGCCCGGCACAATCCGGCCCCGTCTGCATCCGGTAACCGATGCGGCGCGAGCGGAAGACCGCATATTCCGGCCTGCCGGCTATGTCGGGCCGGCGCCGTCGCGGTGCGTCCAGCCCGGCTCGCCGTTCCTGGCAGAACAGGCCGAGATGGAGTTCGCCGTCGGGCCGTCCCGGATCGAGCGCCCAGCCGGTCACGACATCCGAACCCGGCGCCGCAGGATCGAGTGCGCCCCGCACGCTCTCCGGCAGCGCCCGTCCGGTGCTCCGGATGAAAGCCTCCAGGCTCTCGCGCGAGCGCCTCGCCTCGGCCGGGAGGGCGTCGAGCGCGGCCTCCGCCCGGCCGCGCCGCCCCGCCTCCAGCGCCGCGATCGCGCTGCCATAGGTGCCGGCGCCGGCAAACACGGCGAGGTAGGCCAGTCCCGCGGCGAGCAGCGTCCGGGCCGGAACCCTGTCGATCTGACGCTTCAGCCATCGATACGAGCGGACGTCCCATGGTCCGAGCACCAGGGACAGCGCGAGCGGCGCCAGGACGCAGACGGCCCAGAGCGGAGCCCAGTGCCAGCCCCTCGGGGCGAAGGCGAGGCCGAAAAGAATCGTGGGCACGTGGACCAGGTAGAGGACGTAGCTGGCATCCCCGAGCCGGATCAGGGCGCGCCCAACCCCATCGAGAGCGGAGACCTGCCGGATCGTCGCCGCCGTCCCGACGAGAAGGATCGCCGCGACACCGCCGAACCACCGGCCGCCGTCGAGGCCGACGCCCGTGCTGGCATGGGCGAGCGGCAGCGCGACGAGGCCGAGCCAGGCCGGCCATCGCCCCCGTTCGATGAGGCGCGGCAGGAGGAGCCCGCCCGCGAAGGCGACGTTCGCGGGCGAGAACGGAAGAAGGTGGATCGGCGGCATCAACAGGTCGCGCGTCTCCGCCGGGAGCAGCAACGGGGACGCGGCGAGCGCAACCAGCCAGGCGAGCGCAAACCCCTCGATCCGCCGCGCCCAGCCGAAGAGCGCCAACACGAAGAGGCCGAGATAGAACGTGATCTCGAAGACCAGGGTCCATTCGACATTGAGCGGGTAGGTCCTCATGCCGGTCGGCGCGAGCGTCAGGGCGAGAAGGTTGACCGAGAAGCCGAGCCCCGCCACCCAGAACACGAGGGCGAAGCAGGCGACGACCGCGAGGTAAGGCGGCAGGATTCGGGCGATCCGATGCGCCAGAAAAAGCCCCGGGGGATCAGCGGCCACCAGGCGGGCCATCAGGAAACCCGAGATGGCGAAAAAGACGCAGACGCCCATCATCCCAAAACGGGCGTCGAAGACTGCGAGCGGCGTCGCCGCGCCGCGTGTCGCTTTTAGGTAGACGGAGGCGTGATAGAGCAGCACCGACAGGGCTGCCGCGCCTCTCAGCACTTGCAGGTTCGGCAGAAAGGGCGTGCGCTCGGCCGCCTTCGGACGGATCCTCGACCGCCCCCGTTCCCCGTCCTGCGCGATCCCCTCAGCGGACACGTAGCAACCTTTCGCAGCCGGCCCGTCCTCCGGCCTGCGGGTCGCATACACGACCGGTCCCGGGAGCTGAATTCTCGCGACCGTCCCCGACCTGCCGAAGGACGCGGAACGCCGGGCGGCGGCGGCGGTTGAGGCTCCGCTGCCGCACCCAGAGAACCCGACCCCATGACATCGAGCTGGCCCGAAACCCTCTGGATCGTTCGCCACGGCGAGAGCGCCGGCAACGTCGCGCGGGATGCCGCGCATGCGGCCGGGCTGGCCCGGATCGACGTCGAGGGCCGGGATGTCGACGTCCCGCTATCGCTCCTGGGCGAACGTCAGTCGCGCTCGCTCGGTCGGTGGTTCGCCGAAAAACCGGAAAGCGAGCGTCCCGAGGTCATCCTGTGCTCGCCCTATGTGCGGGCCCAGCAGACGGCGGCCCTGATCGGCTCGGTCGGCGGCTTCGTGTCCGAGGATCCGAAGGTCGTCACGGACGAGCGCCTGCGCGAGAAGGAGTTCGGCGTCCTCGACGGACTGACCACGCTCGGCATCCGCGAGCATCACCCCGACCAGGCCGAGTTCCGCCGTATCCTCGGCAAGTTCTACCACCGGCCGCCCGGCGGCGAGAGCTGGTGCGACATGATCCTTCGGCTCCGGAGCGCGATCGACACGATGGGGCTGCGCCATGGCGAGCGGCGCGTTCTCATCGTCGGCCACCAGGTCGTAGTCCTGTGCTGCCGCTACCTGCTGGAAGATATGACGGAGGAGCAGATCCTCGAGATCGACAGGCAGGGCGACGTCGCGAATTGCTCGGTTACCGAGTACCGGTTCGATCCGCATCGCGGCAAGGACGGCTCCCTCGCGCTCTATTCCTACAACCACACCGTCCCGCTCGAAGACGAGGGGACCCCGGTCACATCCGAGCCCGACGCCGTGGTGGCAGCCCGATGACGAAGCCCATCACGGTCGATGGCGCGTTGCTGCGCTCGATGCCGCTGCCGGAACCCGGCGACGGCGGCGGCAAGGAGGAGCGCGGCCGGGTTCTCGTGGTCGGTGGATCGCGGGAGCTTCCCGGCGCCGTTCTCCTCGCCGGCACCGCGGCGCTCCGGGCCGGGGCGGGCAAGCTGCAGATCGGAGCGCCCGCCTCGCTCGGAATTCCGCTCGGGCTCGCCGTGCCGGAGGCCATGGCCGCGGGGCTCGCCGAGAACGAATCGGGTTCGCTCGCCGTCGAGGCGGCCGAGCGGATCGTGGAACTTGGCAACAAATGCCGCGCGGTGCTGATCGGGCCCGGTCTCGACGAGGACGACGATACCGAAAGGCTCACCCGGGCGGTTCTCGAAGGCCTCGACGGCCCGCCGATCGTGCTCGACGCGGCCTCCATGATGCGGATCGCATCCTGCCGCGAGGCGCTGGCCCGGCAGGCTGGGCGCCTCCTCATCACGCCGCATACGGGCGAGATGGCCGGCATCCTGGACATCGACAAGGAGGAGATCGAGGCAGACCCGGCCGCGACGGCGCTCCGGGCCGCGCGCGATCTCGGCATCATCGTCGTCCTGAAGGGCAGCTGCTCCTTCATCGCCACCCCTGACGGGCAGAGATGGTCCTGCTCGCACGGCAATGTCGGCCTCGCCACCTCCGGATCGGGGGACACGCTGGCGGGCTTCATGACGGGCCTCCTCGGCCGCGGGGCCGAGCCGGTCCAGGCTGCGCTCTGGAGCGTGTTCCTGCATGGCGAGGCCGGCAACCGGCTCGCCCGCAGCGTCGGGCCGCTCGGCTATCTCGCCCGCGAATTGCTGCGCGAGATCCCCGGCATCATGGCCGACCTGCGCCATGACGGCACGGGCGAGCGCCCCTGAGCCGCCCTTGCCAGACCCGGACCGGGCCGCCACTTGAGCCCCGACCGCGGCAGGCCGCCCGCCCCCTTTTCCCTCACCAGGATCCCTGCATGAAACTCGCTCTCCTCTCCTGCGTCGGCACGCTCGCGCTCGGCCTCTCGCTCGCAGCCCCCGCGCTCGCACAGGCACCAGCACCGGCTCCCGCCGCTCCCGCGGCCGCGAAGCCGGCCGACCCGGCACGCGTGGTCGCGCGGGTCGACGGCGAGCCGATCACGGAGGCGGATCTCACGACTGCGGCCGAAGACCCGGCGCTGTCGCTGCCCGGCACGGACGAGGCCCAGAAGCGCGAGGTCCTGATCGGCTACGTGATCGATCTTCGGCTCGGCGCGCGGGCCTCGAAATCCGCCAAGATCGATGCTGCGCCGGAATTTCGGCGCCGCCTCGCCTATTTCGGCGAGAAGCTTCTCGTGGACGAATACCTGGAGCGCCAGACCAAGGCTGCCGTCACGCCGGAGGCGGCGCAGAAGGTTTTCGACGAGACCGTCAAGGACATGAAGCCCGAAGAGGAGGTGCATGCCCGGCACATCCTGACGACCGAGGAAGCGGACGCGAAGACGGCTTATGCCCGGGTCAAGGCGGGCGAGGATTTCGCCAAGGTCGCGGCCGAGCTCTCGACCGATCCGGGCTCGAAGACCGATGGCGGCGACCTCGGCTTCTTCACCCGGGACCGTATGGTCGCGCCCTTCGCGGAAGCCGCCTTCAAGATGCAGCCGAACGAGGTCTCCGAACCCGTGAAGAGCCAATTCGGTTGGCACGTGATCCAGGTGGTCGCCCGTCGCGCAAAGCCGGTGCCTGTTTTTGCCGAGATGCGGGAACAGATCGACCAGTATCTGGTCCGCAAGGCGCAGCAGGACGCGGTCCTGGCGCTCCGCAAGACCGGCAAGGTGGAGCGGGTTGACGCGCCGGCCGCGGCCGCCCCGAAACCATAGGCTTTAGAAGGGGGTTCGACGGCGGGCGTTTTCGTGGCAACGTGATCCCAAGTGACACCCGCGAAGGGTGATCGCGGCAAGGGGAACGTCCATGAAGCGTCGTCAATTTCTCAAGGCCGGAAGCGTCGGTCTTGCGGCTGGCACGGTCGCCGCGCCGGCCATCGCGCAATCCTCGCCCGAGATCAAATGGCGGCTGTCGTCGACCTTCCCGAAGTCGCTCGACACCCTGTTCGGCGCCTCCGAGAGTTTTGCCAAGTTCTGCTCGGAGATGACCGACGGCAAGTTCCAGATCCAGCCTTTCGCGGCCGGGGAGATCGTCGGGATGCCGCAGGCGCTCGACGCCGTCTCGAACGGCACGGTCGAGATGATCCACGGGCCGGGCTATTACTATGTCGGCCGGGACCCGGCGCTCGCCATCATGGCCGACATCCCCTTCATGATGAATGCGCGCCAGCGGAATGCCTGGCTGATGATCGGGGGAGGCCTGGACCTCGTCAACGAATACGTCTCGCAGTTCAACGTCTACACCCTGCCGGGCGGCAACACGGGTACCCAGATGGGCGGCTGGTTCCGCAAGGAGGTGAAGACGGTCGCCGACCTCCAGGGCCTCAAATTCCGCATCGCCGGCCTCGCCGGTCAGGTCCTCGCCAAGATGGGCGCCGTCCCGCAGCAGATCCCGGGCGGCGACATCTATCCGGCTCTAGAGCGCGGCACGATCGACGCGGCCGAATGGGTCGGGCCCTATGACGACGAGAAGCTCGGCTTCGCCAAGATCGCACCGTTCTACTATTACCCCGGCTTCTGGGAGGGTGCGCCCGGCGTCAGCTTCTGGTTCAACAAGGCGAAGTGGGACGAGCTGCCGAAGACCTACAAGGCCGTCGCGAACAGCGCGGCCTACCACGCCGGCATGGAGATGACGGCGAAATACGACGCCCGCAACCCGGCCGCCCTGCGCCGTCTCGTGGCCGCCGGCGCCCAGCTCCGGCCGTTCAGCCAGGAGATCCTGGAGGCCGGCTTCAAAGCCTCGAATGAGCTCTATGACGAGATCTCGGCCAAGAACGCGGCCTTCAAGAAGCTCTACGAGCATTGCCGGGCCTTCCGGAACGAGGAATATCTCTGGTGGCAGGTGGCCGAATACACCTTCGACAACTTCATGATCCGCTCGCGCGTCTCGGCGTCGGGAGCGCCGGCGCCGAGATAGCTTCGGCGCAGTCCGCACCGCTCACCCGGCGAAAGCCGGGATGAGCGGATGAGGGCGTTACCGTCCGGCGCTTGCGGGCTGCCGGACGATATGGAAAGCGCTGGCCTCCGGCCGCGATTCAGGCGGCACAAGAGCGAGGCCGCCGCGTGTCCCATTCCGTGTCCCCGCTCGCGCCGAAACAGGTTCCGGACATGCCGGCGATCGCGGGCGTCCGGCTCGCGACCGCCGAGGCCGGCATCCGCTACCGGGGCCGCACCGACGTCCTCTACGTCGCGCTGGACGAAGGCACCGAGATCGCGGGCGTGTTCACGCGCTCCCGCTGCCCCTCGGCCGCCGTGGATTGGTGCCGGGCCAATCTCGCTTCGGGCCGGGCCCGGATCCTCGTCTGCAATTCCGGCAACGCCAACGCCTTCACCGGGCTGAAAGGGCGTGACGCCGCGCGGCTGACGGCCGAGGTCGCCGCGAGCGCGGCCGGATGCCGGCCCGAGGAGGTGTTTCTCGCCTCGACCGGCGTCATCGGCGAGCCGCTCGACGCCCGGAAGTTCGAGGGCGTGCTCGCGGATTGCGCCGGGCGCGCGGCCCCGCACGGCTGGCTCGAGGCGGCGCGCGCCATCATGACGACCGACACCTTTCCGAAGGTCGCGACCCGCTCCATTCGGATCGGTGAAACGTCGGTGACGATCAACGGGATGGCCAAGGGCGCCGGCATGATCGCGCCCGACATGGCCACCATGCTGAGCTTCGTGTTCACGGACGCCGCCATCGCGGCCCCGCTCTTGCAGGACCTCCTCGCCGAGGGGGCTGCCACGAGCTTCAACTGCACCACGGTCGACGGCGACACCTCGACCTCGGACACGCTCCTTCTCTTCGCCACCGGCCAGGCCGGCGGCGCACGGATCGAGAGCCGGGACGATCCCCGGCTCGCGGCCTTTCGCGACGCCCTCGACGACCTCCTCAAGGACCTGGCCCAGCAGGTCGCCCGCGACGGAGAGGGGGCGCGCAAGTTCGTGACCGTCGAGGTCGGGGGAGCGGAGAGCGATGCCTCGGCCCACCGCATCGCGATGTCGATCGCGAATTCACCGCTCGTGAAGACGGCCATCGCCGGCGAGGATGCGAATTGGGGCCGGGTCGTGATGGCGGTCGGCAAGGCCGGCGAGCCGGCCGACCGCGACCGGCTCTCGATCTGGTTCGGCGGCATCCGGGTCGCGACCGACGGGGCACGGGACCCGGATTACGACGAGGAAGAGGCCTCGGCGGTCATGAAAAAGGACGGGGTCACGGTGAGGGTGGACCTCGGCCTGGGTGACGGCCGCGCCACCGTGTGGACCTGCGATCTCACCAAGGCCTATGTCGAGATCAACGGGGATTACCGGTCATGAGGCTCGCCGCCCTCCTCTCGCTCGCCCTGCTCGCGCCGGCCCTCGCCCAGGAGCCGCCGCGACCCCTGCCCGGCCCGCGCTTGCACCTGACCGGGAAGGCGACGCTGGAGGCCGCGCCCGACTTCGCCTCGATCTCGATCGGCGTCGGTGCCCGCGCCCCGACCGCTGCCGGCGCGATCGACCTGACATCCGTCGCGGCCGCGAAGATCGTGGTGGCCGCCCGGACCTTCAGGATCGAGCCGCGCGACCTCCAGACGAGCTACGTCTCCCTGCAGCCGGCCTTCCGGACCGTCCGGGACGGCAATGCGAGCGAGCAGCGCCCGGACGGCTACCAGGCCACGAACAGCGTCGCGATCCGGGTCCGCGACCTTGCCCGGCTGGGCGATTTCCTCCGCATCGTCGTGGATGGCGGTGCCAACCGGATCGACGGGGTCAATTTCGAACTCGCCGACCCGGGCAAGCTCGAACGCGAGGCCCTCGCCGCCGCCGTCAAGGACGGGTTGCGGCAGGCCGAGGTGATCGCGGAGGCGGCGGGCGTGAAGCTCGGCCGAATCGAGGAGATCCGCTCCGGCGCGCGTCCGGCTCGGCCGGTCGCGTCCTTTCGCTTTTCGGGGGGCACTTCTCCGCCGCCCCCTCCTGCGGTCCCGGTCGAGGCCGGCTCCCTGAGCGTCTCGTCCGAGGTCGAACTCGTCGTGGCGATCGGGCAGCCGTGACGGTGAGGTTGCAAAAATCGCGGACTTTGGCCCTGCTCCTGGTCGGGGTGGGCCTGGTCCTCGCTTGGCCCGACAATCTTCGCGCGTCGGACATGACCTGGCCCGACGCCCCGGCCCAGATCCCGACATTCGTCCGAACGGGCCCCTACGGGCCGCCCATGGCTCTCCGCCCACCCGGTCATCCGCGCCTGGCTGCGAGCCGGGTCGGCCCCGCGATTCCGGAACTGCCGCTCGCCACGCCCGGTCGTGCCGCCGCCGATCCGAAGCCTGTGCTGGGCGCCCGAAAAAACTCTGCGGGCGACGTCCATCTCTGGGGCGACGAGGAGGACGGCCTTCCCCCGGTCAGGCCCGGGACGGTGGGGCGCGGCGGCGTCAAGCTTCCCGAGGCGGTTCCGGACCCGACCGGAAAGGCGCGCCGCACCGCGCTGACCCCGGATTACGAGGTCCCGCTCGGCCCCAAGACCTCGATCGGCGGCTTCGGCGAGGTCGGGAAAGTGCAGATCGATCCGCAGGCGGGTCTCCTTCCGAGCGTCAAGGCGCGTGACGTCACCGGCGGGGTCACGCTGCAATATCGTTTCGGCCAGTGATCCCTCCGGTCGAAGTGAAGCTACTCCTCGTCGTCGCCGTGGCCCTGATCGACCCCGACGGCCGGGTGCTGATCACGGAGCGCCCGGCGGGCAAGTCCCTGGCCGGCCTCTGGGAATTCCCGGGCGGCAAGGTCGAGCCGGGCGAGCGGCCGGAGGCATGCCTGATCCGCGAGCTCCGCGAGGAGCTGGGCCTCGCGGTCGAGGAGCCCTGCCTGGCGCCGCTCACCTTCGCGAGCCACGCCTATCCGGATTTCCACCTCTTGATGCCGCTCTATGTCTGCCGGCGCTGGGAGGGCATGGCGACCGGCCTGGAAGGCCAGCGGCTGCGATGGGTGCGGCCGCGCGACCTCCGCGGCTATCCGATGCCGCCCGCCGACGCGCCGCTCATCCCGGCCCTGATCGACCTCGTCGGGTCGGCCGGCCTGGGCTGACCGCTCAGGTGAGTTCCTCGATCGCATCGACCTTGTCGGGATAGAAGGCGAGACGGCCGGCGATCGCGGCGACCGCCGGGTGTGGCGTCTCGTAGCTCCAGGCGACGTCGCGGCGGACGAGGCCTCCGGCCGAGACGGTGTGATAGCTCGCCTCGCCCTTGTAGGGACAATGCGAGCGCCGCTCGGAGGGGTCGAACAGGTCCTGCGCGATGTCCTCCCGGGGCACGTATTGCACGGCCGGGTAGCTCGCCTCCTTCAGCGTGAGGGCGCGCGTCGTCTCGGCCACGATCACGCCGCCGACCAGCACTCGGACGCGGCGCGGATTCGGTTCGATCGTGATCGGATGGTCGGGTCCTGGCTGCTTCATGATCCGTCTCCTGAAATGCCGTCGGGGCCGAATTCCGGCACGCCGAGGGCCTCTGCGAGTCTCGTCCGGGCGGAGCCCGGCCGGAGCGGCCGCTGCTGGCTTTCATGCGGCGCCCAGCCGGACAGCCAGACGAGGTCGAAGGTCGCCCGGATCCGGCCGTCCGGGTCGGAGAAGCGCTCGCCGTAGAGGGCCGCCGCCCGGACGAGGGTCGCGCGCCGAAGGGGTGTGCGGCGGCGCTCCACGAGCGTGTTGGTCCAGCCTATCGCCCGGAGGTCGGCCATGAGGGCGAACATGTGAGGGTAGCGCACTACGACGCGGTCGAGATCGACCACCGGGAGCGCGAAGCCCGCCCGCTGCAGCAGGCCGCCGAGGGCGCGCACATCCCCGAAGGGCGCGACGCGGGGGCTCGCCCCGCCTTCCTGTTCGCTCTCGGCCTCACCGAAGGCGAGCCGCAGTTCGGTCAGGGTCTCTCCGCCGAGCAGGCAGCCGAGGAAGAGGCCATCCGGCGCGAGGCAGCGCCGCACCTGGGCCAGCGCACCCGGCAAGTCGTTCGACCCGTGCAGCGCGAGAAGCGAGACGACCAGCGAAAAGCTCGCCGGCGCAAAGGGCAGGGCCTCGTCGTCGCCCACCAGCGAGGCGGTGGGATCTGGAATACCGGCGAGCCGGACCACCTCGCCGACCCGCCCGTCCCGCGCCAGCAACGCGGCAGCCGCCGGAATCGGCGTGGCGAGATCGAGCGCCCGCGGGAAGGACCGCATCACGGCCGCGAGCCGGTCCTCGAGCTCCGCCGAGGCCCGTTCGAGCAGGAACCCCGCATAGCGCCCGGCCAGCGCCCGGCTCAGGCGCCGCCGCGCCAGCGCGCGATCGAACAGGAGGGGAGCCGGGCCCGACATCGCCACGGTATGGGCCCGAACGGGCGCTGCGCCAAGCTGCAGGCGCGCGCCGGTCGGGTCGGGCGAACCCTCTCCCCGTTGGGGACGGCGCGTGCCTGGCCTCCGCTCCCCCGGCGAAAGCCGGGGCCCAGGCCCTGGATGCCGGCTTTCGCCGGCAGGAGCGAGTATTGTGACGCCGTGATGCCGGACCATGGCTCGCACCAGCTCTGGATCGCTTCCGACCCGCCGGCCTGCCGTGAGTTACGGTTCTGTCCAGCTGCCGATAGGCGCGGCCTGGAATGACGTGGGTCGCCATTGCCCAAACGGCCTCTCTCCCTTATGTGCAGCGCAGCAGCCATCTTACGAGCGACCGCCGAGCGCCCCGCGTCACGAGACACGGGGCCTGCCGTCGTGAGCGACCCCGCATGAACCTCCGCAACATCGCCATCATCGCCCACGTCGACCATGGCAAGACGACGCTCGTCGACAAGCTCCTGTCGCAATCGGGATCCTTCCGCGAAAACCAGCGAGTCGCCGAGCGGGCGATGGATTCGAACGATCTCGAGAAAGAGCGCGGGATCACGATCCTGGCCAAGGCCACCTCGGTCGTCTGGAAGGGCACGCGGGTCAACATCGTCGACACCCCCGGCCACGCCGATTTCGGCGGCGAGGTCGAGCGCAT
>NZ_CAXTAZ010000083.1:0-11481 GCF_964242715.1 uncultured Enterovirga sp. | reverse complement strand
CCCTCGTAGATGCGACGGCGGCGATTCATGGGCGTGTACCGTGGTTTGAGGAAATCCATCGGGGGCCGGGGCTCCTTCGCATGACGTGGTCCGCGGCGCGTCCGCCATCGCATCGCGAGGCGTCCGCTATGGCCGGAACCTAGACGATCGGCCGAGGGCGCACAACGCGGCGCCGCCTGGCTGCACATCTATGGTGCGGCGCCACGCGTGTTCCAAGGCTTTGCAAAAGCTTGGCCGCAGCCACATATCGCATCCGCTCCCGCCCGACCGGGCGGTCCGCAGCAGGAGGATTACCGGCTCATGGCTCAGTTCGACGATCGCCGCGACGGCTTCGAGAAGAAGTTCGCCCATGACGAGGAACTGCGCTTCAAGGCCAGCGCCCGGCGCAACAAGGCGCTCGGCATGTGGGTCGCGGAGCGGCTCGGCCATTCTGGCCCGGAGGCCGACGCTTATGCGAAGTCGGTCGTGATGGCCGATTTCGAGGAAGCCGGCGATACGGACGTGCTCCGCAAGGTGAAGGCCGACCTCGACGTCGCCGGGGTCGAGGCGAGCGAGGCCTCGATCCGGGCCAAGATGGACGAACTGATGGCCAAGGCCGTCGAGGACATCCAGGGCGCGCGGACCTAGCCTCTCGCGACGGCAATTCGGGGACGCTTCCGTTGGTCGTCCTCGTCGCGCTCGCGGTGGTCGCTCTCGCGGTCCTGATCCTCGGGCCGCAAATGTGGGTGCACCGGACGCTAGCCGCGCATGCGGGCGACCGGACCGACCTGCCGGGTACCGGCGCGGAACTCGCCCGGCACCTTCTCGATCTCGGCGGGCTCACGGACGTGCCCGTCGAGCGCGTCGCGAAGGGCGCCGACCATTACGACCCGCAGGCCCGTCGCGTCTGCCTCGGTCCCGAGGCGCATGACACCCGCTCGGTGACCGGGATCGCGGTCGCCGCGCACGAGGCCGGCCACGCCTTCCAGCATGCCGACGGCGACCGCCTCCTCGCGTGGCGCATCGCGCTCGCGCCGGTGGTGCGCGGGATCGAGATCGTGGCCGCCGTCGTCCTGAGCCTGGCACCGCTCACCTTCGCGCTCGTAAAGTCGCCCGTCGCGGTCGGGCTGCAGATCGGCCTTGCCGTCCTGCTGATGACCTCGCGCGTGGTCGTCCACCTTCTCACCCTGCCGGTCGAACTCGACGCGAGTTTCGGCCGTGCATTGCCGATCCTGGAGCGGGGCGGCTATCTCGCCGGCCCGGACCTCACTGCCGCCCGCTCGGTCCTCCGGGCGGCCGCCATGACCTATGTCGCTTCCGCGCTCGCGACCCTGCTCAACGTCGTGCGATGGTTCCGGCTGTAGAGCGGCCGTTGACAAGCCGGCGTCGGTCGTGCGGTGGCACATCGAACCACAGGAAAGGCGCGGCATGTCCTCCGTCGAAGCGCTCGCGACCGCTCTCCGCTCCGAAACACCCGTCTTCTCCGCCTGGTGCGGGCTGCCGGAACCGGCTGTCGCCGGTATCCTGGCCCGCGAGCCGGGCTATGGCTGCGTCGTCGTCGACATGCAGCACGGGATGGTGGACGCGCTCACCGCCATCCGGGCGATCCCGCTCGTCGCGGCGGCCGGCAAGCCCTGCCTGCCCCGCATCCCCGTCGGCGACTTCGCGACCGCCTCCCGCCTCCTCGACGCCGGCGCGTCCGGCATCATCGCGCCCATGATCAACACCGTCGAGGATGCCCGCGCCTTCGCGTCGGCCACGAAATACCCGCCGGTCGGCGGTCGCAGCTGGGGCCCGCATGCCGCACTTCCGCTCAGCGGGCGGGACGGGGCCGGCTATTTCACCGATGCGAACGGCATCTCGGTCACCTTCGCCATGATCGAGACCCGGGAGGCGCTGGGCGGCATCGACGACATCCTGGCGGTCGACGGGATCGATGCGATCTTCATCGGCCCCTTCGACCTCTCGATCGCGCTCTCGAACGGGTCGGCCATCGCGCCGGACGGCGACGAGGTGAACCGGGCGATCGACCATGCACTGGTCCGGGCCCGCGCGGCCGGGAAACGGGCCGGCATCTACGCCGCGAGCGGCGAACGGGCCCGCCATTTCGCGGGCCTCGGCTTCGACCTCGTCGCGATCGGCAGCGACACCGCCTTCATGAGCGCCGGCGCCGCCTCCATGCTGGCGGCCGCGACCGCTTAGATCCGCTCATCCCCGGCGCAAGCCGGGATCCAGCCCCGCCGTGGACCCCGGCTTGCGCCGGGGTGAGCGGGGATGGCTGTACCAGCGAATTCGCGGTCAGTGGGTGAGGCGGGCGCCCGTGATCGCGTCGGTGATCCGCTTGAAGGCCGCCTCGAGATCCGCCTTGCTCTGTACGTTGAAATAATTCTTCGAAGACGACGCGCAGGCTTTGAGGAGCTTTCCGTCGCCCTTCTCGAGCCGGATGGTGAAGACCTCCACCCCGGCATCCTTCACGGTCGTGCAGGTGCTGGCGGTGTTCTTGTCGACCGCCGTCTCGTCGTTCGAGAGGCTGCCGTTCAGGTGATAGAAGTTGTTGTCGCCGTCGGTCAGGATAACCATGTATTTCTTGACGGTCGGATCGGCCGAGGGCGCCCCTTCGCTGAAAGGCTCGGAGCGGGTGAGCGTCGTCAGCC
Organism: uncultured Enterovirga sp.; assembly: GCF_964242715.1. Taxonomy (NCBI): domain Bacteria; kingdom Pseudomonadati; phylum Pseudomonadota; class Alphaproteobacteria; order Hyphomicrobiales; family Methylobacteriaceae; genus Enterovirga; species uncultured Enterovirga sp. Next base: position 8,848 of record NZ_CAXTAZ010000083.1, on the reverse strand, counting down.
CCCAGATCGTGCCGAGCGCGACGTTGGTGTAGCCGCGGGGCGTCATCGACTCGATCGTGGCGTTCAGCCGGTCGAAATCCGACTTGCCGTAGAGCGACGTCAGGGGCTGGACGGCGGCGAGCCGCCCGCCGGAGGTCCGCAGGCTCTTCAGCACGGGCTCGGTCTTGTATTCGGTCTCGACCGCGACCGGGAAGAGCGTGTCGGGCCTGGTCAGGTCAGGGGCCCGATCGGACAGGGCGTACGAGCCGTAGCGATCGAAGACGTAACCCTTCCAGTCTTCCCGGTCGGTGACGGGGTTCTTCCAGCGGAACCAGGGCTTGTTGCGGTAGGTATTGGCGTCGAGCCGCACCTCGGTGTCGAAGGGAACGATCGAGACCTTCATCGTGTCGTGCTGGTTCGCGACGTCCCGGAGGTCGCGGAGCAGCGTCTTCGCCGCGCTCTGGAGGGCGTCGATCTTGCGGCCGCCCGTGATGTCGTCGGCCATGGACCCCGTATTGTCGAGGACGAGCGCAAGTTCCGCCTTCGTCTGGACGGCCTCGCCCCGAGCGCCGATCTGCACAGTGTTCTGCCCGAGGACCTGCATGAAGGCGTTCCGGACCGTGGCGCTCAACTCGACGGTCACGCGGCTGCCATCCCGCCGGATGACCGGGGTGCCGAGCGTCACGTGATCCTTGGTCGCGAACATCGACCCGATCAGCGTCGTTGCCCGGGCCTGCACATTCGCCGTGGACGGCTCCCGCAGGAGGCTCAGCGCTACTGCGTCGACGGCGAGCTGCAACTTCGTCATCTCGTTCGCAGCCCGGCTGTAATCCACCGCGGCGCCGACGAAGCCGATGAGGGGGATCGCAGCGAAGCCGAAGATCGTCGCGACCGAGCCCCGTTGATCCGACTTGAAACGCTTGAACACGCTCATCTGCCCCTCCTCGATCGTCACGTCCGCCTGCGGGGCGTCAGGCGCGAGCGGCGTGCCAGGGCGGAATGTGCCAGATCGGGACGGAAGGGGCTTCGTTGCGTCGGGATGTCTTAACCGCTAAGGCCCGCCACCTGCGGTGAGGCAGAGGAGTTCATGGTCGCGAGCGACATCCCGATCACCCCGGACCTCGTCCGGCAGCACGGCCTGACCGACGACGAGTATCGCCGCTTCACGGACCTGATCGGCCGGGAGCCGACGCTCGTCGAGCTCGGCATCGTCTCGGCGATGTGGAACGAGCATTGCTCCTACAAATCCTCGCGCCTGCATCTGAAGACGCTGCCGACCGAGGCGCCCTGGGTCATCCAGGGCCCGGGCGAGAATGCCGGCGTGATCGATATCGGCGACGGCGACGCCTGCGTCTTCAAGATGGAATCGCACAACCACCCGTCCTTCATCGAGCCCTACCAGGGCGCGGCGACGGGGGTGGGCGGCATCCTGCGCGACGTCTTCACCATGGGCGGGCGGCCGATCGCGGCCCTGAACGCACTGCGCTTCGGCGCGCCCGACCACCCCCGCACGCGCCACCTCGTCTCGGGCGTGGTCGCCGGCATCGGGGGCTACGGCAATTCCTTCGGGGTGCCGACGGTCGGGGGCGCGACCGGCTTCCACACCCGCTACGACGGCAACATCCTGGTCAACGCGATGGCCGTCGGCATCGCCCGGACGGACCAGATCTTCTACGCGGCCGCAACTGGCGTCGGGAATCCGATCGTCTATCTCGGCTCGAAGACCGGCCGCGACGGCATCCACGGCGCCACCATGGCGTCCGCCGCCTTCGACGACCAATCGGCCGAGAAGCGCCCGACCGTGCAGGTCGGCGATCCCTTCGCCGAGAAGCTGCTGCTCGAAGCCTGTCTCGAGCTGATGCAATCGGGCTCGGTCCTGGCGATCCAGGACATGGGCGCGGCCGGCCTGACCTGCTCGGCGGTCGAGATGGGCGCGAAGGGCGATCTCGGCGTCGAGCTTGACCTCGACGCGGTGCCGACCCGCGAGGCCGGCATGACGGCCTACGAGATGATGCTGTCGGAAAGCCAGGAGCGCATGCTCATGGTGCTCGACCCTGCGAGGGAAGACGAGGCCGCCGCGATCTTCCGGAAGTGGAATCTCGATTTCGCGGTGATCGGCCGGACCACCGACACGCTCCGTTTCGTCGTGAAGCACGGGGGCGAGACCGTCGCCGACCTGCCGATCAAGGAACTGGGCGACCTCGCCCCGATCTACGACCGGCCACATCTCGCCAACACGTACGAGCCCGTGATCGCGCCGGAGAGCGTCGAGTCCCCCGTGTCCAACAGCGAGGCGTTGCTGCGCCTCGTCGGCTCGCCCGACCTCTGCTCGAAGCGCTGGGTCTGGGAGCAATACGACCACCTCATCGGCGGCAACACGGTCGGCGGGCCGGGCGGCGACGCCGCGCTCGTTCGGGTCGGGGACGGGCCGAAAGGGCTCGCGCTGACCGTCGACGTCACGCCGCGCTATTGCGAGGCCGATCCGGTCGAGGGCGGCCGCCAGGCGGTGGCCGAAGCCTATCGCAACATCACGGCGATCGGCGGGCTGCCGCTCGCCGTGACCGACAACCTGAATTTCGGCAATCCCGAGCGCCCGGAGACGATGGGGCAGCTCGTCGGCTGCATCCAGGGCATCGGCGAGGCCTGCCGGGCGCTCGACTTCCCGGTCGTGTCCGGGAACGTGTCCCTCTACAACGAGACGAACGGGCGCGGCATCCTGCCGACCCCGACGATCGGCGGCGTCGGGCTCGTCGACGACGTCTCCGTCCGGGCCTCGATCCCGTTCCGGCGCGAGGGCGAGGCCGTGATCGTGCTCGGCGCCACGGCGGGCTGGCTCGGGCAGTCGCTCTACCTGCGCGACGTCTGCGGACGGGAGGAGGGCGCGCCGCCCCCGGTCGACCTAGCGGCCGAGCGCCGGACGGGCGATTTCGTCCGGGCGCTGATCCGGGCCGGCCGGACCGACACGGTTCATGACGTGGCCGATGGTGGGATCGCGGTCGCAGTGGCCGAGATGGCCATGGCGGGCGGGATCGGCATCGCCCTCCAGGCGCGCGACATGCCGTCGACCGTGCCTCTCACGGCCTTCCTGTTCGGGGAGGACGGCGCGCGCTACGTCGTGACCTGTCCGAGCGAGCAGATGTTCGATCTCCGCCGCGAGGCGACCGAGGCCGGGATCGCGAACTGGTATCTCGGCATGACGGGCGGCATCGAGATCGGGCTTCCGGGCGAGGAGCCGATCGCGATCGCGACCCTCGTCAATGCCCACGAGGGCTGGCTGCCGGATTACATGGCCGGCCCGGCTGATGCGAAGACGGCCGAAGCGGCCTGAGGAGCGCACGACATGGCGATGGATGCGGGCGAGATCGAGCGGATGATCAAGGAGGCCCTTCCCGACGCCGCGGTCGAGATCCGCGACCTCGCGGGCGACGGCGACCATTACGCCGCGACCGTCACCTCGGCCTCCTTCCGGGGCAAGAGCCGGGTGCAGCAGCACCAGCTCGTCTACGCCGCGCTGGGCGGCCGCATGGGCGGCGTGCTCCACGCGCTTGCGCTGACGACGGTCGCGCCGCAGGATTGAGGGGCTGCCACGCGGTCTGGCCCATGGATTTCGCGACGCTCTACGAAGAGGATATCGAGACCTGGGCCGAGATCCAGGTCGCGGCTCTGCGGCGGTTGGCGGCCATCCCCGGTCCTTGGTCGAACGTGATCGACTGGGAGAATGTGATCGAGGAGATCGACGACTTGTCGTCCGACCGCAAGGCCGCCGAGAGCCTGCTCAGGAATGCGTTCGCCCACTTGCTGAAGGCAGCAGCCGATCCGGACTCGCTGGCCGTGCGGCGCTGGCGTGTCGACACCTCCGACTTTCTCGATCAGGCCAGGGTCAAGCTCAAGAACTCGATGCGACAGCGTCTGGACCTGGACCGCGTCTGGATGGACGCCAGAGATGCAGCGACCAACAGCCTCAAGGAGTATGACCGGGCGTTGCCGCCGGACATACCTCGGTCATGTCCCTTCAGCTTCGACGACATCCGGGCCTTGGATCCGGACGTGGATCTGACGGCGTTGCTACTCCGACGGCGACGTCCTTGACGTCCCTGTACGCGACCGATCTCGTCCTCTGGTCGGAGCAGCAGGCCGCCGCTTTGCGCCAGCTAGCGGGAACCCATGTCGAGGTCGACTGGGAACGGATCGCGAAGCGCCTGGACGATGCCGGGCATCGAGCGCTGGCGCGTGTGGAGGCTGCCCTTCGCGCGATGTTGGCGCAGGCCATTGCCGGCTACTGCGATCCGGGCTCTCTCTCGCGGCGGGAGCGTGCCGAACGCGTGCTCTTTGCCAAGAGCGCCATCGATGGCGAGGTCGGTCCGACTCTGCGACGTCGCCTCGACCTCGACCGCCTCTGGCAAGAGGGGTTCGATCTCGCGGTTGCGGATCTTGGCCAGGAGCTCAAGGCCCGGAAGGCTCTGGGTCTGATCGTCGATCCGGATGCGACCGGCATTCAGGTCCCGCCCGGCATACCCCGTGCCTGCCCCTTCACGCTCGACGAACTCCTGGCCGCGGACTTCACTTACGACCGGGCCGTGGAGCAGCTATATATTCGGTTGACCACATGGCGGCCGAAGGCCGCGAGGGAAGCTTGAGCCATGACCGACGCCCATACCCTGATCGACACCGAGGTGAAGTCGAACGACGTCGTGCTGTTCATGAAGGGCACGCCGCAATTCCCGCAATGCGGTTTCTCCGGACAGGTGGTGCAGATCCTGAACCATGTTGGCGTGCCCTATAAGGGCGTGAACGTGCTCGAGGACGCGGCCATCCGGGACGGCATCAAGGCCTATTCCAACTGGCCGACCATCCCGCAGCTCTACGTGAAGGGCGAGTTCGTCGGCGGCTGCGACATCACCCGCGAGATGTTCCAGGCCGGCGAACTGCAGCAGCTCCTGGCCGAGAAGGGCCTGGTCGCGAAGTCGGCGGCCTGAAACGCTCGGCTAACCGGCCGCGTCGCTCGAGACGGCCAAAGCGTCGCCGAATTGCAGCGCGGCGAGGCGGGCATAGAGGCCGCCACGTCGGGTAAGGGCGTCATGCGTGCCCTCCTCGACGATGGCACCGTCGTCCATGACCAGGATCCGGTCGGCTGACCGGACCGTGGCGAGCCGGTGCGCCACGACGAGGCTCGTGCGGCCCGACATCAGCCGGTCGAGCGCGACCTGGACGGAATGCTCGCTTTCCGCGTCGAGGGCCGAGGTCGCCTCGTCGAGGAGTAGGATCGGTGCGTCCTTCAGGACGGCGCGCGCGATCGCGATGCGTTGGCGCTGGCCGCCGGACAGCGTGACGCCGCGCTCTCCGATCGCCGTCCGGTAGCCGTCCGGCATGTCCGTGATGAAACCATGCGCGGCCGCCGCCTCGGCGGCGCGCCGCACGTCGGCCTCCGTCGCATCCGGCCGGCCGTAACGGATGTTGTCGAGGACCGAACCCATGAAGATCGTGGGCTCCTGCGAGACGAAGGCGATCCGGCGCCGAAGCTCGGCCGGGTCGATCTCCGTCAGCGGCAGGCCGTCCACGAGGATGCGGCCGCTCTCCGGGTCGTAGAAGCGCAAGAGGAGCTGGAAGACCGTGCTCTTGCCGGCGCCGGAGGGCCCGACCAGCGCGACCCGCTCGCCGGCCCGGACATCGAAGGAGACGTCCCGCAGGGATTGCGTGTCCCGCGCCGGATAGCGGAAGCGGATGCGGTCGAACCGCACCGTTCCGAGGGCCGGTTCGGGCATCGGTCTCGGCCGCTCCGGCCGTGCGATCAGCGACTGCGAGCCGAGGATCTCGCCCAATCGTTCGGCGGATCCGGCCGCGGCCGAGAGTTCGCCATAGACCTCGGAGAGCTGGCCGAGCGAACTCGCGGCGAAGACGGCGTAGAGCACGAATTGGGACAGGCGTCCGCTCGACATCTGGCCGGACAGGACGTCCTGCGCGCCGTACCAGAGAACGGCGACGACGCTCGACGAGACGAGGAAGATCACGGCGCCGGTCAGGGCCGCCCGGGCCTGGGACGAACTCCGGGCCGCGACATAGGCGCCCTCGGCGGCCTCGGCGAAGCGGGACGCGGTCAGACGCTCCATTCCGAAGGCCTGCATGGTGCGGATCGCGCCGACGGCTTCGGCCGCATAGGCGGACGCGTCGGCCAGCCGGTCCTGCGCCTGCCGGGAGCGACGCTGCACCGCCCGGCCGGAGAGCACCAGCGGCAGGACGATCAGCGGGATCGCCAGGATCACGAGGCCGGAGAGTTTCGGGCTCGTCACGATCATCATGGCGAGCGCGCCGATGAAGAGGGCGATGTTGCGGAGCGCCATCGAGATCGAGACGCCGAAGGCGGATTTCACCTGGGTCGTGTCGGCGGTGAGGCGCGAGACGAGCTCGCCGGAGCGGGAGGCGTCGAAGAAGGCGGGATCGAGCGAGGTGAGCCGGGCAAAGACGGCCCCGCGCAGATCCGCCACGATCCGCTCGCCGAGCGTCGCCACGAGATAGAAACGGAGCGCGCTCGCGATCGCGATCGCCCCAACGACCCCGACCAGAACGGCGAAATAGGCGTCGATCAGCCCGCCATCCCGGTCCGAGAAGCCGTTGTCGATGACGCGGCGGGCGGCGATCGGAAGCGCGAGCGTCGAGGCTGACGCGACCACGAGCGCACACAGCGCGGCCGCGATGCGGCCCTTGTAGCGCAGTCCGAACGGGATGAGGGGCTTCAGCGAACGCAGCGACGCGCGTGACCGATCCTGCGAAATGGGCGCCATGACCTCACATCTACCGGGGCGGCCGAAAGGCTGCGGCGCGGCGTCCGACCGGGTGTGTCCGCCTCAGCATTGCTTGTCACCTCCGGGCGTCTGCGTTATAGCGCCGCCATCCGAGATATGAAGACGGACGCTGTCGCCTGGGTTCGCGAACCCGGCTCCGTTCGCGAAAGGCACGCCCCCATGGCTGAGAACAATCAAAAGGCCATCAAGGTCGAGAAGCGGGAAAAGGGCGCGACCGTCCACCCGGATTATCACTTCATCAAGGTCGTGATGACGAACGGGACCGACTTCACGACCCGCTCGACGATGGGCAAGGCGGGCGACACGCTCAATCTCGACATCGACCCGAACACCCATCCGGCCTGGACCGGCGGCCAGCAGCAGCTGCTCGACCGCGGCGGCCGCCTGTCGCGCTTCAACAACCGCTTCGGCGGCATGTTCGCGGCCAAGAAGGACTGACGCGCCCGACGGGCGCTCGGCGCCGGCCGGCGGCTTCCCGCATCCCGGGGCGGCTCGCGCCCTCGAAGCACGACCCGATGAGCCTCGACGCGCGCGTTTTTCGAGGACCGGCTTTGCCGGACACCTCAGGACGAGGGTCGTGGTGGATCCACCTCCCTCTCCCTCATGCTGAGGTGCGAGCGTCAGCAAGCCTCGAAGCACGCACGGCGCTCAAGCCCCGGCGGATGATCCGTCAGAGGGAACGTTTCGTCATGCGTGCGATCAGGCCGACGATGCCCTCCCGGAAGGCGAGCACGCAGACGACGAAGATCACGCCCTGCACGACGAGAACCCAGGCCCCGAAGGTCGCCAGGTAGTTCTCCATGGCGATGATCACGGCCGCGCCGATCATCGGTCCGAAGACCGTGCCCAGGCCTCCTACCAGCGTCATCAACACGACCTCGCCCGACATCGGCCAGTTGACGTCGGTCAACGAGGCGAGTTGGAAGACGATCGCCTTGGTGGCGCCGGCGAGAGAGGCGAGGGCCGTCGAGAGAACGAAGATCAGAAGCTTGTACTGGTTGACCCGGTAGCCGAGCGAGATCGCGCGCGGCTCGTTGTCCCGGATCGCCTTCATGACCTGCCCGAAGGGCGAATGGATGATCCGGTAGATCACGCCGAGGCCGAAGAGGAAGATCGCGGCGACGACGTAATAGAGGGTGAAATCGTTCGCGAGATTGATCACGCCGAACAGGTAGCCGCGCGGCACTGCCTGGATGCCGTCCTCGCCGCCCGTGAACGGGGCCTGGAGCGAGAAGAAGTAGATCATCTGGGCGAGGGCCAGCGTGATCATCGAGAAGTAGATGCCCTGCCGCCGGATGGCGAGCGCGCCGAACACCAATCCGAGCGCCGTCCCGACGAGCGTGCCCAGGAGGATCGCGAGTTCGGGCGTGAGGCCCCACATCTTCGCCGAATAGGCCGCGATGTAGGAGGCCATGCCGAAATAGGCGGCATGGCCGAAGGACATCAGCCCGCCGAAACCCAGCAGCAGGTTGAAGGCGCTGGCGAAGAGCGCGAAACACAGCACCTTCATCAGGAAGACGGGATAGAGCAGGAAGGGCGCGACCAGCAGCACCACGACGAGCCCGGCGAAGATCATCCGGTGCAGGGCCGCGGTGCCCCGCGGTTCGGGCCGAACCGCCTCGATCGGCGCCTCGAGGGGCTTTTCGGCCAACGACACGTTCGCCATCAATTGGCTCTCCCGAACAGGCCTGCCGGTTTCACCAGCAGGACCAGCACCATCACGACGAAGATGACGGTTGCCGACGCCTGTGGGTAGATGACCTTGGTGAGCCCCTCGACGAGGCCGAGGGAAAAGCCCGTCACGATCGCGCCCAGGATCGAACCCATCCCGCCGATGACCACGACGGCGAAGACGACGATGATAAGATTCTCGCCCATATTCGGGTTCACGGAATAGATCGGGGCGGCCAGCACCCCGGCGATGGCGGCCAGAGCCACGCCGAAGCCGTAGGTGAGCGTGATGAGCAGGGGCACGTTGACGCCGAAGGCCTCCACCAGCGTCGGGTTCTCCGTCGCGGCCCGCAGATAGGCGCCGAGCTTCGTCTTCTCGATGACGAACCAGGTGGCGA
>NZ_CAXTAZ010000082.1:0-11626 GCF_964242715.1 uncultured Enterovirga sp. | reverse complement strand
GGCGGAAGACGTCGCCGGTCCGGTCGACGCCCGGGCCCTTGCCGTACCAGACGCCAAAGACGCCGTCGTATTTGCCCTCGCCCCGGATCGAGGCCTGCTGCGCGCCCCAGAGCGCGGTCGCGGCGAGTTCCTCGTTCAGGCCCGGCTGGAAGACGATGTGGGAGGCGGCGAGCTGCTTCTTCGTCTTGTAGAGGTTGAGGTCGAGGCCGCCGATCGGCGAGCCGCGATAGCCCGAGACGAGGCCGGCCGTGTTCAGCCCGGCGAGCCGGTCGCGCTCGCGCTGCATGAGCAGCATGCGGACGATCGCCTGCGTGCCGGTGATGAAGACGCGCTCTTTTGTGAGGTCGTATTTGTCGTCGAGCGAGACGGCGTCGAGCGCTACGTCGGCGTGGTCCGGATGCGCCATGGCCTAATCCTCCGCGACCCCATCCTGCCGGTTGATCTCCGGTCTCGTAAATGGGTCAGTAATGCTGACATAACGTCCCTGGCCGGTCAACAACCTGGAACCGTTCCATCAACGCCGGCCAGAGGGATGCGTTCGGTCCGGGTGCGCGGCCCGTCAGCGCGGCGCGGCGGCGGCGGGTGCCGGGCCCGAGCGGGCGGGGTCGGTCAGCTGGATGGTCCAGCTCTTCTGTTCGCCCGTGTCGATCTCGAAAAAGCCCGAGCGGTCGAAGCCGCGGGCGAGGCAATCCTCGACGCCCCGGATCGTGAACTCGCGGTCGCGGGTGCACATGTAGGAGCGGCCGCCCCATTCGCCGCCGCGGTCGTAATCGACCGCGTAGAGATAGAAGAAGCGCGAGGAGAGCTCGCCCCCCCGCAGGGTCTCGCAGGCGCGAGCGGCGAGGTTCCACCAGCCTTCGGTCACCCAGCCGGTCGAATCGCGATAGCCGAGCGACACCCCGATCCGGCTCTCCGTGAGGTTGCACATGCGCAGGTCCGCCCGCGCCGTGGAGGCGAACAGGACGAGGGTGGCTGCCAGGAGGGCGGCGAGGCCGACGGTGCGGCGGCCGCTAATCGACGAGGATGATGCGGCAATCATTGACGTTGGTGCGGGTGGGTCCTGGGACGACGAGGTCGCCGGTCTTCTCGAAGAATGTGGTCGAATCGTTGGCCGCGAGGCACCCCGCGGCATCGAGTCCGGCGGCCTCCGCCCGCGCCAGGGTCGTTTCGTCGACGATGGCGCCGGCCGGGTCACTGGCCGAGCCGGCCCCGCCGTCGGTGCCGTCCGTATCGCCGGCCATGGCTGAGATGCCGGGCTCGCCGGCGAGGGCGATGGCGAGCGCGAGGGCATATTCCTGGTTCGGCCCGCCGCGGCCTTGGCCCCGCATCGTCACCGTCAACTCCCCGCCGGAGATGATCGCGGCCCGGCGCCCGGCCCGCTTCAACGCGAGCGCCTGGGCGGCATGCTGCGCGGCCACGTCGCGCGCCTCGCCTTCGAGGTCCCCGCCGAGGACGATCGGCTCGTAGCCGGCCGCCGCGGCGTCGCGGACCAATGCCGAGATCATGTCGGCCGGTCGGGCGACAATGCGGTATTCGGCGCCCCGGAAGGCCGGGTCGCCCGGCTTCGGGCTTTCGCTTGCCGGATCGGCCAGGAGCGCGGCGGCACTCGGCGGCAGCGTGATGCCGCGGCGTCGCACCACGGCGAGGGCGTCCGCCAGCGTCGTCGGATCCGGCACCGTTGGGCCCGAGGCGATCACGCTCGGATCGTCATGTGGCACGTCGGAGATGGCGAGGGTCCAGAGCCGGGCCGGTTGGCAGGCCGCCGCGAGCCGGCCGCCCTTGATCCGGGACAGGTGTTTCCGCAGCGTGTTGATCTCGCCGATATCGGCTCCGGACCGAAGCAGGGCGCGTGTCAGGCCCTGTTTCTCGGCGAGCGTCAGCGCGCCCGCGGGCGCGATCCAATTTGCGGAGCCGCCGCCCGAGAGGAGCACGAGGACGAGGTCGTCCGGGCCGGCCGATTGCGCGAGCGCGAGCGTCCGGGCGGTCGCCGCGATCCCGGCCTCGTCCGGCACCGGATGCCCGGCCTCGACAACCTCGATGCCCTCGACCGCGCCGCCATAGCCGTGCCGGGCGACCGCCAGTCCCTCGATCCGGTTGAATCCGCCGGCGCGGTAATGTGCGGAGGCAACCTCGCTCATCGAGGCGGCGGCCTTGCCGGCCGCGAGCACGATCAGGCGGCCTGAGGCGGGCGGCTCGGGAAGGTGGGCCGGCAGGCAGAGGCGCGGATGCGCGGCCGCGATCGCGGCATCGAATAGCGCCAGGAGGAGCCCGCGCGGGCCGTCGATGTCGGGTGTCATGGGACCGCCTTTCGAGGTCGGGCCATCCAGATGCCGAGGAGGATCAGCGCGCCTCCCGCGCCCTGCAAGGGCGTGATCGCCTCGCCGAGGATCGCCCAGGCGGCCAAGGCGGCGGCGAGGGCCTCGAGGAAGATCACGAGCGACGAGAACACGGCCGGCAGCCGCCCGAGCGCGACGGCGAGCAAACCCTGCCCGCCGACATGGCTGACGAGGGCGAGCGCGAGGAGCGCGGCCCAGACACCGCCTGTTCGGGGCCAGATCCGAGCGCCGTCGAACAGGAGGGCGACGACCAGCAGCACGGCCGCCGTGACGAGCGACGAGATGAACACCACCCGGCCAGCCCCGCCGCTCTCGCGGGCCCGGGACACGAACAGGAAGTAGAGCGCGAAGAAGACCGCCGTGACGATGCCGTAGAGGTCGCCCCGGATGCGGTCGGGTGAGATGGCGAGGCTCTGGCCGATCAGGATCGCGCCGCCCAGCATGCAGAGCGCCAGCGCCCCGAGCGTCGCCGGAGCGACGCGGCGACGGAGCACGAGCCAGGTCAGCAGCACGACGAAGACCGGCGCCGTGGTCGCGAAGAAGGTGGCGTTGGCGACGCTCGTGCCGAGGATCGCGAGATGCCAGAAGACGAGATCGCCCGAGAAGGCGAGGCCGGCCAGGATGGCCGGGGTCGCGCGACCGGAGACCGCCACCCGGCGACCTCGGCCTTCCTCGAGCCGCATCCAGCCATAGAGGCAGGGCAGCGCCAACGCGACACGCCAGAACGCGGAGGCGAAGGGCCCGACCTCGGGCGCCGCGATCCGGACGAAGATCGGCGACACGCCCATGGCGACGGCGCCGAGCGCCAGGGCCAGAAGCGGCGCTGCGATCGACACCGCGTCTCCGGACCCGGCCGGAGAGAGCATGCGGTCGCGGGTCAGGGATGCCATATGGCGTGTTCTGGGCCTGTCGCGGCGGGGAAGGCGGACGTGCCTAGGGCAGAATCGCCCCGGCGTCACCCCGACCCGGCGGCCATGGAGGAGCGGACATGATCGACATCGACTCGAAGACCCGGACGGAGCTCGAGGCGGCGGCCTTCCGGCGCCTGACGGACCACCTGCGCAGCCGCACGGACGTGCAGAATATCGACCTCATGAACCTCGCCGGCTTCTGCCGGAACTGCCTCTCGAACTGGCTCAAGGACGCGGCCGATTCCCAGGGCGTCCCGCTCTCGAAGGAGGAGAGCCGCACGCATGTCTACGGCATGCCCTACGAGAACTGGAAGGCGCAGCATCAGGCCGAGGCGAAGCCCGAGCAGATCGCGGCGTTCGACAACGCTAAGCCCTCCCATTAAGAGCCCGGCTTCCGCGCCGCTTGCGATCGGACGCCGCCCGGGAGGGCGTCGCGGAGCGGTGTCCAATCCACAGACGGGGTAGAACGAGATGGCCGCTGACGTCGCCGAATCCGGTGTTGCCGCGGAGGAACTGAAGCAGTTCGTCGAGCGGATCGAGCGGCTCGAGGAAGAGAAGGCCGGGATCGCGAGCGACGTGAAGGACGTCTTCGCCGAATTGAAGGGCCGTGGCTTCGACCCGAAGGCGATCCGCTCCATTCTGCGCATCCGCAAGAAGGACCATGCCGAGCGCCAGGAGGAGGAGGCGATCCTCGAACTCTACATGCAGGCGCTCGGGATGAATTGAGCGCGACCGCGCTTTCGCCCAGTCGCCGAAACGCGGCTCAGCCCCCCGCGGGCTTCGCCTCCGGCTTGAACAGGCCGACCCGGAGATCCTTCGCCTCGTAGATGCGCTTCCCGTCGGCTTCGACGAAGCCGTCGGCGATGCCGAGTACGAGCCGGCCGCGGAAGACGCGCTTGAAATCGACCCCGTAGGTGACCTGCTTCACGTTCGGCAGCACCTGGTCGATGAACTTGACCTCGCCGACACCCAAAGCCCTGCCGCGGCCGGGCAGGCCGAGCCAGCCGAGGAAGAAGCCGACCATCTGCCAGAGGGCGTCGAGGCCGAGGCAGCCCGGCATCACCGGGTCACCCTTGAAGTGGCAGGCGAAGAACCAGAGGTCCGGCCTCACGTCGAGTTCGGCCCGGACCTGGCCTTTGCCGTTCGCGCCGCCATCCTCGGTGATCTGCACGATGCGGTCGAACATCAGCATCGGGGGGAGCGGCAGCTGCGCGTTGCCCTCGCCGAACATGGCGCCGCGGCCGCATTCGAGCAGCTCCTCGTAGGTGAAACTCGACTGCCCCGCCATGCCGCTGCCGGTCCTTCGCCGTCCGCCGCCGCCATCCGGCCCGAACGCGCCGCCCGTATCACACGCGCCGGACGCCTCAAAGGCGTTCGGCCACTTTGCCGCGCGATGGGTCCGGGCTCGCTGCCTGCAGAGCAATGTTGCGGTAAGGGGTTCGGGCGAGTATGAACGCTCTACCTTCCCGATATGCGTCGAGTCATGATCGAGCCCAGCCAGCTTGCCTCCCCCGCGACGAAGGCCACGGCACATGACGTGTCCCTGGCCCGGCGCGGCTGCCCCGTCTCCGATCTGAAGGATCGGCTGCGGCGCGTCGGCCTTCGGCCGACCCGGCAGCGCATCTCGCTCGGCTGGCTTCTGTTCGCCAAGGGCGACCGGCACATCACGGCGGAACTCCTCTACGAGGAATCCATGCGGGCCCGCGTGCCGGTGTCGCTCGCGACCGTGTACAACACGCTGCACCAGTTCACGGAAGCCGGCCTCCTGCGGCAGCTCGCCGTGGACGGCTCGAAATCCTATTTCGACACCAACACGACGGAGCATCACCACTTCTTCCTCGAAGGCGAGGAGAAGCTGATGGACGTGCCGACCGACATCTCGGTCGGCGAATTGCCGGCGCCGCCGGACGGGATGGAAATCTCGCGCGTGGACGTGATCGTCAGGCTGCGCCGCGTCGCTGGTTAACGCACGCCGGCATTCCGGGGCTCGCGGAGCAAGAACCCGGAACCCACGGCTCGCACGAGCTGTGCACTGCTTCCATGCCGCGGCGCTTCCGTAGATTCCGCGTTTGCGCCCCGGAATGACGGATGCGGTCGGCCGCTACTCCATCTTTTCGTTCGGATACACGCCCCAGAGCTTCTCTTGCTTCATGTAGCCGGAGAGGTCGCGGGCGTTCGGCATCACGATCACGACCCGACACCATCCGTCGCGGCAACCCTTCACACTCGCGATGACGTTCGGCTGCAGCTGCGCCACGACACCCGACGATTCGTCGGCCCGGTCAAGGAGCGGGAGCGCCTCCGCGCCGGCCTTCGCCCAGGGCATGACGAGCGCGGTGCGGCGACCCGACAGCAGCGAATGCAGCACCCAGCCTTCCGTGCCCTCGGCGTCGCGGATGCGCCGCCACGTCTCGTATTCGGCCGTGATCTCGACCGGCAGCCCGGCCCTCTGGAAGACCCATGCGGTTCTGTGATCCTTCGACGGGCCTTCGCGCAGGTTCACCCGGTCCGTCTTCAGGCTGACATAGCGCGGCACCGGCAGGCCCGAGACCTTGCCGGCCGGCTGGTCCGTCGCGGCCGCCGAGGCTCCGTCAGCGGGGAGTGCCGCGAGAAGACCCCACAGGAGGGATTGGGCAAGGCCGCGTCGGACGGGGTGCGATCGCATGGTGTCGTCTCCGCGGGTCCGTTGAGAATTTCCGAACCTCTGTTAGACAGGCGCGCCTTAGCGGGGTCGGGCGCCGGTGGCCAGAGGGCAGCTTGACGCCCTGTGTCGCCGAGTCACGGTTAAGGTCGGGTGAAGCCCGACGGTCGGGCGGCTTCGGGGAGAGTGATGGCGGCGCGCAAGAAGCCCCTCGTGGTGGTGACCCGGCAGCTGCCGAACGCGGTCGAGACGCGCATGCGCGAGCTCTTCGACGCCGAGCTCAACCTCGACGACAAGCCGATGGCGGCGGCGGATCTGGCGGACGCCGTGAAACGGGCCGAGGTGCTGGTCCCGACGGTCACGGACGAGATCGACGCCTCCGTCCTGGCCCAGGCCGGGCCGGATCTCCGGCTGATCGCGAATTTCGGCAACGGCGTCGACAATATCGACGTCCAGGCGGCGCTGGCGCGCGGCATCACCGTGACCAATACGCCGGGGGTGCTGACCGACGACACCGCCGACATGACGATGGCCCTGATGATGGCCGTCGCCCGCCGGCTGCCCGAAGGCTCGCGCGTGATCCCGGACGACGAATGGACCGGCTGGTCCCCGACCTGGATGCTCGGCCGCCGCATCACCGGAAAGCGGCTCGGCATCGTCGGGATGGGCCGGATCGGCCAGGCGGTCGCGAAGCGCGCCAGGGCTTTCGGCCTGTCGATCCACTACCACAATCGGCGCAGGGTCCCGGTCCGGATCGAGGAGGAACTCGAGGCGACCTATTGGGATTCGCTCGACCAGATGCTGGCCCGCATGGACATCGTCACCGTGCATTGCCCGCACACGCCGGCGACCTACCATCTCCTCTCGGCCCGGCGGCTGAAGCTGCTGCGGCCGGAGGCCCTCGTCGTGAACACCGCGCGCGGCGAGATCATCGACGAGACCGCGCTCGCCCGCCTGATCGAGGCCGGCGAGATCTCGGGCGCCGGGCTCGACGTCTTCGAGCACGAGCCCTCCGTCAACCCGCGGCTGATCAAGCTTGCCCGGCAGGGCAGGGTGGTGCTCCTGCCGCATATGGGCTCGGCCACCGAAGAGGGCCGGCTCGACATGGGCGAGAAGGTCATCGTCAACATCCGGACCTTCATGGACGGCCACCGTCCGCCGGACCGGGTGCTGCCCAGCATGCTGTGAGGATTAAGTCGTGAAATTCGGCGAAAAAGAGATTCGATTATCTCAGGAGTGGCGCGACAAGCTGTCTGGATCAAAGGAACGCCGTATATGTATGCTACCTGTCTTGGTCGATAGATTCAACGTATTGTCTTATAGTTTTCCGGATCCTTATAGCTGGCGGTTCAAAACAGCGGCTTCCTTTTTGGATGAGCAAGCTGAACTGGTAGCGCGTGGTACGACGGCAAGAGAACTGAACGATCTTTATTGGAGGGATACGCTTTCGGTGATCGAGGCTTATTCCGTCTCGTCAGTCTGGCGAATGGTTGATATATGCCAGGCTGCTTTCCGGGCGGTCGAACAGGAGAACATTGTTCCCGCTGGCATCCTTGCTCGGTCTGCTTTCGAAAGTGCTGTTCAATTCGTGCAAGATGCTCGAACAATCAGCGCGACGCTCGAAGGTATATCAAAGGCCGATATGCACAACAGTATTGTAGTTTGCGAAGATCTTGAGAAGTACCTCTTGCGGACTATGTATGCTTCTCGACTGACTGGATCTGACGAAATATACAAATCAACAAGCATACTAACCACCATAGGTAAGATTTCAAAAGCATCGCAAGATGATCAATTACAACATAGGTATGAGGTGCTTTGCGAGTTGACGCATCCAAATTTCCTGGGTCGATCTATTTATCTAACGCACTTTGAGAAGGGACCAAGGGACGGTGATGAAGTGCGGTTCATATCGCATCTGAATGGAAAAAACGCGGGTGCAATAAACGGAGGCGTCGCTTTGAGCATTGTCATGGGCGATCGAGGGTCAAGCAGCATCTGTTCATCTGGTGCAGGGTATCGTCACCGACACGTTCAAAGCCTTGCCGTTCTCATTCAGTAATGACAATTCATCTTTTAATATCGGAGCTTAACAAGAACATTGACGTTTGCTGACTTAAGCTAGCCGAGCCGCTTCTCGTAGTGCCGGGCCGCCTCGCAATCCTCGTAGTAATCCGGCACCTCGCCGATCATCCGGTAGCCGCCGGCCTCGTAGAGCCTAGCGGCCCGGTCGTTGTCGGCCCGGACCTCGAGTCGCATCCGGTCGCATCCGGCTGCCACGGCGGCTCCCTCCGCCGCCGCGACCAGCGCCCGGCCGACCCCTTGACCGGCGGCATCGCGGGTCACCGCGACTGAGGTCAGCCGCCCGAGCGTGGAGCCGCGTCGGACCTGGACGAAGACATAGCCGGCGAGGGTTCCCTTCCGCTCGGCGACGAGCGTCAGGATCGTGGGCGACCGGATCGCATGGCGCATGTCGCGCAGGCCGAGCCGGTCTCCCGGGAAGGCATCCTCCTCGAGCTGGAGGAGGAGGTCGAGGTCGCGGATCTCGGCGCCGCGTATCCGGATCGGCTCGCGCGCCGTCATTCCGCGATCCAGGGATAGGTCCAGGTCTCGGTCAGGGCCCGGTCGCCCGATTTCAGATAGGCCCGCATGTCCGTGCTCTGCCCGGGCTCGGTGCGCACGTCGAGCGTCGCCCGGAAGCCGCCCGTATGCTCGTTTGCGACCACCGACGTTGCCGTGATCCGGGCGTTCGACGCGCTGGCGACGACCTGAACCAGGGACGGGTCGGAGAGGTAGAAGCCGAGATTGCCGCCTGCGAAGTCGATCAGGAAGCGGCGCGCGCCCTTGTCGGCCGGCTCGGGCGAGCCGCTGGCGCGGGCCGGAGCCGAAAAACTGTTCGCGACCTTGCCCCCCGGATGAAGGTTGCCGCCGGCGGTCATCGATTTCAGCCGGTAGGCGAAGGAGGTTTCCTGTCCGGCCTCGATCGGGCGGGTCGGGGTCCAATGCGCGACCATGTTGTCGTGCACCTCGGCATTGGTCGGGATCTCGATCAACTCGACCCGGCCCTCGCCCCAGGACCCGATCGGCTCGACCCAATAGCTCGGGCGCAGGTGATAGAAGGCCTCGAGATCCTGGTAGCTCTCGAAACTCCGGTCACGCTGCATCAGCCCGAATCCGCGCAGGTTGGGGTCGGAGAAGGAGGAGATCGAGGTCCGCGCCGGGTTCCGCAGCGGGCGCCAGATCCACTCGCCCGAGCCCGAATGGATCAGGAGGCCGTCGGAATCGTGCAGTTCCGGCCGGAAATCGTCGCCGGTGCGCCGCTCGTTCTCGCCCGTGAAGAACATCGAGGTGAGGGGCGCAATCCCCATCGACCGGATCGGCCGTCGCGGAAACAGCGTGACGTTCACCTCGATCTCGGTCTCCGGCGCCGGGTAGACGTCGAACCGGTAGGCGCCCGTCACCGCCGCACCGTCGAGGAGGGCGAAGACCGTGATCCGCTCCACCCCCGGCTGGGGCAGCTCGACCCAGAACTCACGGAAATTCGGAAATTCCTCCGGCTCCGAGGCGCCGACGCCAAGCGAAAGGCCGCGGGCGGACAGGCCGTAGCGCTGCTCGCGTCCGAGAAAGCGGAAATAGCTCGCGCCGAGGAACGCGATCAGCTCGTCCAGCACGCGCGGATCGTTCAGCGCGTAATGGATGCGGAAGCCTGCGAAGCCGAGATTGATCGGGAGCGGCCGCTCAATCTTGGTCCGCCCGTAATCGAAGAGCTGCGGCTGATAGGGGATCGGCGTCGGCACCCCGTCCCGGATCACGTTGATCATCACGGGCCGCCTGTAGAGGAAGCCCAGGTGGAAGAGCTGGAGCCGGAACAGCCCGCCGCCCTGGGCGAGGAAGGCCCGCTCCGGCCGGAAGCGGATGTCGCGCCAGGCATCGTATTCGAGATTGGCGAGCGGCTCGGGCAGGGGCGGGAAGCTCGCATCGTAGGGTGCGGAGCCGAGGTCGCGCGCGCGCCGCACCACATCCTCGAACCGGAAGGGCACGAGAGGGGGTGCGGCGCTCTGCTGCGCTGGAGTCTGGCCGGGCAGGAGCGCGGCGCCGGCCGCCATGGAGGCGATCCGGCCGAGAGCCGAGCGGCGTGTGGGGTCGGTCATGGTCTCGCGTCGCTGTGCGGGGGGCGGTGTCGGTATCGTAGGTTCAACGTGACGATTACGTGAATGCGGCGACATGCAGCCGGGGCCACAGATGCCACTTCCCTTATGGCAACGGCCGAGCGCGCGCGAGTTCGCAGCAATTACCCCTTGCACCTAAGGGCAAATCACCCTATCTGCGTCTCTGCCCAATTTCGCACGTGCCTGTGGCAGCGTGCCGGTTGGTGGGCATCCGGACAAGAGGCCGGACAGCCGCCAGGGTTTCAGGATCGATGCCGGACGGGCGGGAGCCCCAGGGCGGCGGTTCGGGTGGCGACACCTAACCCGACAACAACCGGCAGCCGGAGGGAAAACCGGCGAACCCCGAATCTCCACGGGGGACGCAGCTTGAAGCAACGACGGACGGGCTTTTTTGGTCTCGTCGGCCCTCCAAAGGCCGGCACCGAAGAGGCTTGTTTCTCTTTGCCGGGCGTGCGGACAGGGTCTCCCTATCCAAACGAAGGCAGCATCGTCGGGTCTTAGGATCCGCGTCGGTCCCGTGTTTCCACCGCACGGTCGACGCTCCGATTCGAACCCCGAAGACGCCGGGCGGGCAACCGCCTGAATTTCTCATCCCGGGCCGGGTCGCGAACCTGTTCCGATGCGAACCTTTGTGGGAGAGCGCCATGACTGAGCGCATTCGTGATTTCTTGCGTGACCGACGTGTGGCGGGGCTCGAGGACGGGCCGGTTCTGGTGGTCGACCTCGAGGTCGTCCGCGAGAACTATGCCAAGTTCGCCCGCGCCTTGCCCGACACCCGCGTCTTCTATGCCGTGAAGGCGAATCCGGAGCCGAAGCTGCTCGCGCTTCTGGCCGAGCTCGGCTCGTGCTTCGACACGGCGTCGGTCGCCGAGGTCGGCATGGCGCTCGAGGCCGGCGCCACGCCCGAGCGCATCTCCTTCGGTAATACGATCAAGAAGGAGCGCGACATCGTGCGCGCCCTCGATCTCGGCGTGCGGCTCTTCGCGGTCGATTGCGAGGCCGAGGTCGAGAAGATCGCTCGCGCCAAGGCCGCGACCGGGACCGACGACGTGCGCGTGTTCTGCCGCATCCTGTGCGACGGGGCCGGCGCCGAATGGCCGCTGTCGCGCAAGTTCGGCTGCGAGCCCGATCTCGCCATCGACGTGCTGGAGCATGCTCACCGGGTCGGTCTGCATGCCTATGGCGTGTCCTTCCATGTCGGCTCGCAGCAGCCGAACACGGAGGCGTGGGATGGTGCGCTGGGTTCGGCGTCGTCGATCTTCCGGACGCTCGCCGAGCGCGGCATCCACCTCTCGATGGTCAATCTGGGCGGCGGTTTCCCGACGAAGTACCTGAAGGACGTGCCGGCGGTGGAAGCCTACGGCAACTCGATCTTCCAGGCGCTCTCGAAGCACTTTGGGAACCGGCTGCCGGAGACGATCATCGAGCCGGGCCGCGGCATGGTGGGCAATGCGGGGGTGATCGAATCCGAGGTCGTGCTCGTCTCGCAGAAGAGCAAGGCCGAGGACGAGATCCGCTGGGTCTATCTCGACATCGGCAAGTTCGGCGGCCTCGCCGAGACGATGGACG
>NZ_CAXTAZ010000081.1:0-12517 GCF_964242715.1 uncultured Enterovirga sp. | reverse complement strand
TGATCGCGGCCGCCCTCTCCGAAGCCGAGAGACTGGACGTGGACGGGGGCGCCTTCCTCGAAGCGCTGGCCGTCGGCTACGAGGTCTGCTGCCGGGTCGGGGCCGCGATGGGACCAGGCGGCTACGAGCGGGGCTTCCACATCACGGGCGTGAGCGGAATCTTCGGGGCGGTCGCGGCCGCCGCCAAGCTGCGCGGCCTCGACCGCGCCACCGTCGGAGCCGCCTTTGGGCTGGCGCTGAGCAAGGCTGGCGGCTCCATGCAGTATCTGGAGAACGGCTCCTGGAACAAACGTCTCCATCCGGGCTTCGCGGCCCATGACGCGCTCCTCTGCCTGACCCTGGCGGAGACCGGCGTCACGGGCGCGGCGGAGCCGATCGAGGGTCGCTACGGCATCTTGCACAGCTTCACGGCCGATCCGCGTCCCGACTACCTGACGGACGGTCTGGGCGAGCGATGGCTTCTCGTCCAAACCTCCATCAAGCCCTACCCGTCGTGTCGCTTGACCCACGGCGCGATCGACGCCGCCCTGCGGCTTCGCGAGCGTGTCCCTGCCGGCAAGCTGGGTGAGGCGACGATGCGCATCGGGCTCTCGCCAACCGCCTTCAAGATCACGGGCGAGCCGCTCCCCGCGAAGCTCGCTCCGCGCAACACGGTCGACGCTCAGTTCAGCGTCTACTTCCAGGTCTCGGCGGCCTGGCTCGACGGGGGCGTAACCTACGCGAGCTACGAACGGGCGTTCGACGTGGACATCCTCGCTTTAACGCCGCGCATCGCGGTCGAGAGCGACGTGACCGTGCCGACGGCCGGCGCGATCGTCGAGGTCACGATCGATGGCGAGCGCTTCGCCGACCGGACGGACACGCCGCTCGGAAATCCAGGCAATCCGCTCGGCTGGAGCGCCTTAACGGGCAAGTTCACGGCTTTGGCGGAACCCGTCTACGGCCCGGAGCGCGCGGCCGCGATCGTCCGTGCCGTCGAGCAGCTCGGCCCGGGCACGCGGATGCTTAGCCTGATCCGGTCGCTGCGAACTCAAGGCGAAGCGTCCGATGCCGAGAGGAGAGCCGCATGAGCGCGACCCTCACGGCCGAGCAGACGGCCATTCGCTGCGTCCTGCTGCGCGGCGGCACCAGCAAGGGCCTCTACTTCCTCGAGCAGGACCTGCCCGGACCCGGACCACTCCGCGACAAGGTTCTGAAGCGGATCGTCGGGACCCCGGATCTTGTCCAGATCGATGGCCTCGGAGGCTCGCGGCTGATCACGTCGAAGATCGCGCTGGTGAAGCGCTCGTCGAGCGCCGACGCGGACGTCGACTACACCTTCGCGCAGGCGGAAATCGACAAGGACGCGATCCACTGGGACGGGAATTGCGGCAACATCTCGTCCGGCGTCGGCCCGTTCGCGATCAACGCGGGCCTCGTCCCCGTGACTGCACCCGTGACGGTCGTGCGTATCTTCAACGTCAACACGGGCAAGGTCCTGATCGCGCACGTGCCGGTCGAGGGCGGGCGGGCCAAAGTGGAAGGCGAGTTCGCGATCGACGGCGTGCCAGGAACCGGCGCCGAGATCGTCATGGACTACCACCTCACTATCGGCGCCCGCAGCGGACGGATCCTGCCGACAGAGCGAGCCGTCGACGCCCTCGCGCTCGAAGACGGGACAAGCTTGCCGGTGACCCTCTGCGACGTCGCGAACCCGTGCGTATTCGTTCGCGCCGCGGACCTTGGGGTGACCGGCAGCGAGCTGCCCGCAACCATCAACGCCGACGAGAAACTCCTGTCCCGAGTGCGCGAGATCCGGGCCAAGGGTGCGGCGCTGATGGGCTTTTGCGCCGACTGGCGCGAGGCCCCGCCCGGCTTGCCGCTCGTCGTGCTGGTTGCGCCGTCCGAGGGGTACGAGAGCATGCGGGGCGAAACGGTGCGGGCCGACGCCATGGATCTCCGCGCGCGGCTGATCTTCTTCGATTTCTGTCACGAGAGCATGGCCGGGACAGGCTCCATGTGCACGGCGGCCGCGTCCCGGATCGAGGGTTCCCTCGTCTACGAGGCCCTGGGCGCGCACCCGAACGGAAGCGGCGAGCTGCGGATCGGGCACCCGCTCGGGATCATGCGCGTCAAGGTCGAGGCCAAGCATACGAACGCGCCCGGTGGCGTTGAGTTCACGGCCTTGGGCTTCGGGCGGACGGCCCGAACACTTATGGAAGGCGTGGTTTACGTGCCGACCTCGACATTCGGGCCGAGCTGACGGTCGCGTTACGCACCCGCGACCGAGCTCCGTCGAGTAGGCAAACACAATCTACAGGGAGGAATAAAAGATGAACCGCCGACATCTTCTGAAGACGCTCGGCGCAGGTGTATTCGCGCCCACGATCCTGTCGCGACCTGCCAGGGCAGACACATGGCCGACCCGCACGATCACCATGGTGGTGCCCTACGGAGCCGGCGGCACCACGGACTCGACCGGCCGGCTGTTTGCGGAGCATCTATCGACGGCTCTTGGCCAGCGTGTCGTGGTCGAGAACCGGCCGGGCGTTCAGGGCAACGCGGGAAGCGAGACCGTCACCAAGGCGGCCCCGGACGGCTATACGCTGCTCCTCTCGTCATCGGCGTTGTCGATAAATCCAGCCATCGGCCCGAAGCCGCGCTTCGATGTCGCCAAGGCATTTCAGCCGGTCGTTCTTCTGACCACAGCCCCGAACGTTATCGTGGCGCGACCGATGCTCGGCGCCAAAACGATGCCCGACATCGTCAAGCTCGCCAAGGACAGACCGAACGCGATCACGATCGGCGCCGCTCAGATAGACACATATGTCGAGCTCTTGAAGCGGAGAGCCGGAGCCGAGTTGAGGCTAGTGCCATACCGGACGAGCCCACAGGCTCTGACCGACGCTCTCGCGGGACACATTGATCTAGTCATGGCGGTCGTGCCGACGGCGTTGCCGCTCTTGAGCGAGGGCGACAAATCGCTGACGGCGCTGGCGGTATCGTCCAGGAAACGCTCTTCGGTGCTGCCCGCAGTGCCGACCTATGCGGAAGCCGGCATCGCCGACGCAGAGATCGAGAGCTGGTTTGGCGTCCACGTTCCTTCAGGCACGCCGGAGGCGATCATCGATCGCCTCGCTGACGAAGGTCGCGCCTTCCTGAGAAGCCCGGCCACGGCATCCCGCCTCGCGACGCTCGGTCTCGATCTGGTCGACCAGGGGACACCAGAAACGTTCGCCGCCTACGTCACTGCGGAGTCGAACCGTTGGCTAGCCATCGCGAAGGAATTGAACGTCAAGGCCGAGTAGCCGTGCGCTACGACTCGCGGGCGACCCAGCGCGCGTGAGCAAGGTGATCGAGATCAAGCTGTCGGACGACGAGCCGTGATGACGCGCTTCGGTCTTCGGTGCCGTCGCTGATGAGGTAGCCCGAGTCGCTCACGGAGGCGAACGTGCCGTCCGATCTCCGGAAGCGATACTAGCAGCCGCCGCGAGCGGTTGGCGTGCACGCGCCGGAGGGAACCGTTGACGATTGGAGTCAGGGCGCGTCGCTGGCGAGGATGCGAGCGCTCTGCTTGTCGACGTGATGGCTGCGATTGGCGCACGTCCGAATCGCGGCTGAACGCGCTCGATCCATCGATGACGCGGATCGAAGATTCTTGGAATTCGTCGGAGATTTAGGAATGAAGTTGGACGCGAAGGACGCCAAGATCCTCAATCTCGTTCAGCTTAACAATCGGCTGTCCAAGAGCGAGATCGGCGACGAGATTGGTCTTACGCATTCCGGCGTCTCACGCCGGCTTCAGCGACTTCACGACCGTTCAGTCATCTTCGCCGACGTCGCACTGGTCGCGCCGGAAGCCGTCGGCTACCCGGTCCGCATGAACGTGTCCTGCTCGATCGAGCGGGACCGCCTCGATACTTACGATCGCTTCGTGGCCGCGCTTCAGGCCGACCCGATGGTGGTCAACGCAGACGCCGTCATGGGCAAATCCGACTTCACCTTCACTGTGATCGCCCGTGACATGGACGCCTACTTAAACCTGATCGAGCGCTATCGGGGAGCATTCCCAACTCTATCGAGCGTGACTGGCCTTGCTGTGCTTCGATCAGTAAAGCGCGGGCTTAAGATCCCGGTCGAACCGACGAGCGTTTTCCGACCCGCAAACAGATGAGCCGAGTTCCGCACGGCGGTTGGCGCAGAGGGCAGGGCGGTCAGCCCTCGGCCAGTTCCTTTGTGCCTCGTTGCATCAGTTCTCGTCCGATCTCCTCAACCTCACGCAACAGCTCGCCGACCGCGTGGAGATCATGTCCGTCGGCAAAAGAGCGCTGCTCGTTCCGAAGCTCGAGCTCGATCGACAATAGCAGCCACCCTGCGTGCTGGGCGTCGCGGGCAACCTGAAGAGCTTGCGCGCGCTCGGCCAGGGCGAGCGCGACCGTTTCAGGCCGATCACCGTTGGACCGCATAGCAGCCGAGGCAGCGACCGCGGCACCGAAGCCCTCTGTCATCCGGAGGAGCGCTCGGGAATCGGCGGCCGCAACCCAGTATGCCAATCGACTGACCGCCTCATTCAGGTCGTCGAAAGCCTCCTCCGTGAGTGTCGGCAAGTCAGTGGCTCCACGCGGCAGGCCGGCAAGGATGATGAGTGACGTCCACTATAGTGTGTCGCATGAGTTTATGCATCCTGGCGACTTCGCCGCTTGGATATGCGGAAGGTGGTCGGCCTGAACGTGCTGCGGCTACGGCGTGAGCAGGGCATCTCGCAGGAGGAGCTGTCGTTCCGGTCCGGGTTCGGGCGTGCGTATCTCAGCGGGCTGGAGACCGGCAAGCGCAATCCGACGGTCGTCAGCCTGTGGGAAATCGCGAACGCGCTTGACGCGAAGCCGGTTGACCTGCTGCGGGAACCGGCGCCCGATGATCCGCCCGCGACCAGCCCGCCCAGGCCCAAACGCCGCGGCCTGACCAAGCGTCAAGCGATTCGGGCATCCGGACTGGCGAAGAAGCTCTGAACCGGGCCGACGTGAAAAGGTGTGCGATCAGAAGGCCGGTCGCGTTCAGATCGTGCCGAATGAGGGCGATGTTTGCACAGACCGGCCGAGGGGTTCCGCGGTAAAGCATGCCATGAACCGCGATAGACGGCAGGGCGGAAAGCCTCAGGGCGGCTAAGTTGTTCGTGAGATGGTCGAATCGTGGCGTCCGGCTTCCATTCGCATAATATATATGGAACCGGTGTATTCTGCCCATAGAAGGAGACGCAACGCTGGATTAACTGCTTCTTTTTGGGAACAACGAGCGGCATCGTCTCACGATACTGTAGATCAACACTGCCTTATCACCTTCAATTACAATCTCAGACCGCTACTACGAAGAGCAACTCAGTCGTGACTTGCCTTACCCCCCGCCTGCACATCGCGACCGAGCTCGCCAAGCTGGACGCGTTACCGGAAAGTCTGGCGACGAGACATCTCGGCTGGCGTTTGATCGAAGCGTTCAATGCGCGGGACCCCGAACTGCTTCTGTTCTGGTCCGTGGCCTTTGCGAAGTACGAGGGGGCTAACGACGCCGAGATCGCGTATCAGGTGCTGTCGACCACGGCGCCGGGCAAACGCAACTGACAGCGAGGCACTTTGATATGGCGGTAGGGCAGGGGGGACGCAGGTGACGACGGTGAATCAGCTTGTGGCGGTGTTCGATCAGCTCGTCGAGGTACAGGCGCCAGACATCGAGGGTCTCCCGCCCGGCACGGACTCAGCCGACTGGTTTCGAGCTCAGGGCTTCGTTGTATCTCGTGCCACTGTCACCGGAAACGTGATTGGGTTGCCGGCGGGCGGGCTTCCAGCCTGGCTAGAGTTCGTCAAAGCTGTACGAGCGGGCGATCCGCGTTATGCTCGCGGCACCCGCGTGAACCCATTCGTCGAACAGCTTTTCACCGAAGTTGTTAAATTAAAGCGGGGGAGGGCAGCGGGCCCGATCCAGCCCGCCGAACTGACCCAGGTCGAGACGGCGATGGCCTTATGGTTCGCTGCGGTTGCCGTCCCGCAGACGCACGTCATCCCTTGCGCGATTATGCCCGAAACGGCCGCGCCGTTCACGATCGGACCGGTCCGATTCTCCCATGCATCGGCCTTTGACGCGCAGGCCTTCGGGATCGGGCCGGGACTCGAAGAACTGACGCTCGGACCACTTAACCGGGCGATGCAGGAGAGAGCGGCCAGCTGGATCGCGATCGTGGACGTAGACGGCTACGAGCCGGAGCGATCGAACGAAGTCGCGGAGCTAGCAGTCGACATAGCCCTTGCGGCGCTCCAGCTCATCATTCCCCTCGCATACGGCTCGCGAGTCGCCCGTATCACGGGACGAACTCTCCCCCCTTTCACGGCAGCCCTCGTCAGCAGCCAGGCGATGTCTCGCCTCGCATCACTAATCACGAGGCGGGCCGCGGTCTGGGGACGGACGCGTTCGACCGGTTTGTGGGCGCGGGCGCAGGGACTCTCTCGTCGGCCGGCAAACGAATTTCTAGCTTCGTCGCAGGTGCGGGCACCCTTTCGGCGCTCCAGATGGCATGGTGCAATGCTGCTTACTGGTTCCACGAGGCGCTTGCCGAGCCGCTCACGACTGTCGCGATCGCCAAGCTCGAAACTGCCGTCGAGAACCTTTTCGGATCACCGAGCCTCGGCGAGAGCAACTCCCGCATCCGCAAGGCCCTGAAGGGTCTGTTTGGACTGGAGCCGCAGGATTCAATTGTTCCTGGATCGACGGTGACGGTCAGCGCGTTCGTCAAAGATATCGTCGAGGCGCGTTCCCGTATCCTCCATGGAAACTGGTCGACTTTAACGGAGGAACTGGCCATGGGACGGGGGGATGTCGCCGCCTTCGCCCGCGAGCTCCTCGTGAACTACACAGAAACGCTTGGCCTCTACGCAGCAAGCGGCAGCCCAGTCGATGAGGCGCTTCAGTTCCTGAACTGGATTGAGATGCAACGCGCGACGAAGGCTTCGCCACCTCCGCCATAAGGCGGGACTTGATGGCGACACGCGAGCTTTGGTGTGCGCCGGCTGAGGGATCGGGGAACTCGGGTCCACCAGTGGGTACGGACCGCCGCAGGAAAGGGCGGATGACGAACCCTCGTGCCCAACTCCGCCGACCTCAGAAGCGCATCGAAGCGATTCTGCCTAACACGACTTATATCCAGGTGGGCAACGTGCCGTGCGGTGTGCTGAGACTTCGTGCTGAACGAGCGAGCAGGAGCAGCGCATTCCCGAGATAAAGGCGAGCGAGAAGGACCAGGTGCAGTCGGCCAAGCCGGAGAGGATGATCTGACGCGCGAGCGTCGAGGGCTCATGACACGATGGTGATACCGGCGCGCTGGCCGAAATTTCGCAGCTCAAGCAAAAGCGCGGCATCCGCACTGACGTCGATGCGCTCGACCTCGACGAAATCGGATTCGGCCACGCGATCGCCGAACAGGATCACGCACACATCCGGATCGCATTGACGCGACGTCCAGATCAGACCGTCGACATCGTTACGCGCGCGATGGACAGCCTCCGCCCAAAGGACCGTCTTGTCGTAGGTCGACTTCGGGGTCTCGATCAGCTGAGTGCGGCTCAGCCCCCAGGCCTTAAGATCCGGCGCAAACAACCGCGCCAGCATCAGGTCGCGCTTCGGAGCAATCCTGCTCACGCTGCGCGCCTCCACCACGTCGAGGCGCACAGTCTTGAACGGCGCGGTCGGTTCGATGTCGTGGAAGATAGACTCGAACGCGGCAGCTTCCCGCGTGCTGGCGGCGTAGAGCGTCGGAACACACGACCCGGCGGCGTCTACGAACGGCGCGAACCGCGTCGGCTGCCCTTTGCAGGGGTTGAACTGTGCCGGTCCAAACGACGAAGCGTGGGTTCGGTGAAGGACGGTCCCCTTTGTCAGGTTCTGGGTGTTGATGCTCGGAAAGGGGGAGGGCGGTGCGGGAAAGACCGTGGTGCTCACCCGACGACCTCTTCACCCTCACGTTCTGCAGCGGCAACGAGAGCCTGAGGATCATCAAGCATGTCGGCCGGCGCCTTGTCGCCCAGCCATCCGTTCGTCGACACGAACCAGAAGGCGCGCTGCCATGGCGAAAGCCGGGCGGGGAGGGCGGTCAGGACCTCCTTGACCGATGGGTGCGGCCGTCCTTCACGAAACTGGAATGCCGGGAAGAACTCCGTGCCGCGGTGCTGCACCGAGAAGATGTCACCAGCCTTCTTCCAGCGGGCCGCCGTCGCATAACGGTTCTTGGTCTGCGATCCAGCCCGGACGCCGACCTCCACGCTTGTCAGAACGGGCACCTGCGCGACGAACCGATCGCGAAGTTCGAGATTGTCCGAGGCGAGGACACCACGCGCGTCGGCGAGCTCATCCGGCAGGAGAACCTCGGCCAGCTTGCCGATCGCCGACTCGAGCCGGGTCTCATCCAAGGTCGCGCTGACGCGAACGACCCTCTCGAGGAACGAACGGACCGCATGACGTTGGCCGCCGGCCAGGCCGGGCTTGAGCTGCAGGATAACCGAGCGGCCAAGAGCGAAATCGGCTGCCGCCACGGCGATGCCGACCAGGTCGGGCGCGTCGCCTGCCTTGACGAGGGGCGCACTTTCTTCAAGAGCCCGGCGAATCGCCGTTACGAACACCTCATGCGCTTGCTCCTCGGACACGGGCGCCGGCCGCTGCTGCGCTGCGCTGCGCGAGGAATCCCGTGGACCAACAGGAGCGGCCGGCCGGTCGACCATCAGAAACGAATGGAACAAGGCTTCGGTCATAGGGGCTGCTTGAGATTGCGTATCGAGAGACATCTATCACGTATGTCATGTCCCGTCCACGGCAAGGTGTCTCCTCGCCCGAGGTCGTCCAGGCGCCTCACCCGATCACCGCGGGATCCTGCACCAGGGTCGCGGAAGATCATGGTCACGTCAGCGACGCCGATCTTCGCGCGGTGAGGATCGCGGATACGACGATGCGCAGATATGGAAAACGTCGCACTGGTCGGTGATGGGCCGCCGCCGAGCGGCCGGCTGCTTCACAGCTTCTTGAGCTCGGTCGCCGAGCCCGAAATCGAAATCGACTTTCCGTCCGCTCTCGACATTCAATGAAGAGCGGCGCCCGAGATCCGGCCTGTGCCTCGGCCGACAACACTCGGCGATTCTAGGCGGACGGCGGGACGGCGACGACGTCGCGTCGCCTCTTTGACCACGAGCAGCATCAGGCCGCCGGCGTCACGTTGAGTCCGTCTCTTCAGTGGGATCTTTGCGGCCGGCGAAAGGGGGAGGGTGCCTCAGGCAATCACGAAAGCTATGGAACTGGTATCTGCTAACTCGCGAATGTCCCTAGACAATCGTCTTCGCATAACACGTGTTATGTAGATGGGATCGCGTCGTGTGCTGAGGCTCGTCGAGTTTGAAGTAGCGCGGATCGCGATGACGCTGGACCGTTAATGACGCTGCTCAGTCGGGCTCTCCCGTGTCGAGCTGCTCGCTTACGCGGCAGACGGCCTCCACCATAGCGACATAGTCTTGGAAGCCGGCCATCCGACGCGCGTATCGCAACGCTTTGGCATACCTGTCCGAACGCTCGCGGCCATCCAGAGCGCCCCTTAGCGAATGCTGCTCGTTGAGGGAGTCGAGCATGATGTTTGAGAAGGTTGGGTCCACGCCCTTCAACTCGCACGTTACGCTGGTGAGGTACTGCAGGCGATTAAAAGCCGGTGGATGACTGCCGTCCTTGCTGTACGAAATGTAGTCGTAGAACCACTGGTTGAGGAAGAAGAAGCTCGCCGCCTTCGCCATGCGAGCCCTCCCCGAAGGTCGAAACTGCCTGATTGCCCAGGCATCCGCGGCATGCTCTTCGATTTGGCCGTTGCTGTCGTCGGCCCTAGCACTACTTTGGCAGAAGTTTCCAGGAGGGAGCACTTTGCGGATTCCCGTGCGTCGATTTGCGTGATTCATGGGAGGTCGGTGTTGGAGAACCGACGATGGCGGCGGAGCGGGATTGGAGGACAGAGCTCGAGCGATGGCTCGAGCCGTTTCTGGCCGGTCTGTCGCATCCGGCGCGTCGCCGGATGTGTCCGCTCTACATTGCGGGCCTGATCGGGCCTGGGGACCGGAAGAGCGTGCAGCCGATGGCGGCACGCTCTGATGAGGTCGGGTACGACCAGCTTCATCATTTCGTCGCGGCGGGGGTGTGGGACAGCGCGCCGCTCGAAGCGGCCTTGCTGAAGGAGGCAGATCGGCTGGTGGGAGACGAGGCGGGCTTTCTGGTCATCGACGATACGGCACTGCCGAAGAAGGGGCAGCACTCGGTCGGGGTCGCGCCGCAATACGCCTCGGCGCTCGGCAAGACGTCCAACTGCCAATCGCTGGTCTCGGTGACCCTGGCCTCGCGCGAGGTGCCGGTGATGGTAGGTCTGCGGCTCTTTCTGCCCGAGTCCTGGACGGCCGATCCCGAGCGCATGGCGCGGGCGCGGGTCCCACAGGATCGACAGCGGGCTTTGACGAAGCCCGAGATCGCGATCGAGGAGATCGACCGTGTCATCGCCTCAGGAGCGCGGTTCGGCTATGTGCTGGCCGATTCAGGGTACGGCTCGAGCGGCTCTTTCAGGCAGGCTTTGAGCGAGCGCGGCCTGCTGTGGGCACTCGGGCTGTCGCGACGCCAGAACGTCTATCCGGCCGATGTGGCCCTGATCTTCCCCGTCGCGACGACCGGCAAGCGCCGCCAGTATCACATCCCCGACCGCCCGCCGGTCTCTGCCGACGCGATGCTGGCGAACGAGACATGGCGGAGGATCAGCTGGCGGCGCGGCACCAGAGGCCGGCTGACATGCCTCTTTGCGGCTCGCCGTGTCCGCGTCGCGGACGGCCACAAGCACCGGATGCTCGACAATCGGATGCAGTGCATGCCGGGAGAGGAGGTCTGGCTCGTCGGCGAGCGCAGGTCGACCGGAGAGCAGAAATACTACGTGTCGAACTTGCCGGCCGATGCCACGCTCAAGATGCTCGCCTCCACGATCAAGGCCAGGTGGATCTGCGAGCAGGCGCATCAGCAGCTCAAGGAGGAACTCGGCCTCGACCACTTCGAAGGCAGATCCTGGACCGGATTACATCGGCATGCCTTGATGACGATGATCGCCTACGCCTTCCTCCAGGTCCGCCGCCTCCAGGCAGCGGGACGGAAAAAAAAGAAGCGGCGGACCGCCACCGCACCCGAGCATGCCGGCGATCAGGCAGGCCATTCTCGACCTCTTCATACGGCCTTTCCTCCGGCGATGTCCCCACTGTGAGACGCCGCTCGAAAAAGCCGTCGATATCAACCTGCCAAAGTAGTGCTAGTGCACTGACTCAGACTGATGGTTCAGGCACGCGAGCAACGGCCTTGAGGATCTGGGCGGCGGGCTTGGTCCAGACGAAGGGTTTGGCGCGGCAATTGTGCTCGGCGATGTAGCGCTTGATGGCGGCTTGCAGGTCGACGATGCCGGTGAAGGTGCCGCGCCGGAGCCGCCGCCGGGTCAGGGCCGAGAAGAAGCCCTCGACGGCGTTAAGCC
Organism: uncultured Enterovirga sp.; assembly: GCF_964242715.1. Classification (NCBI taxonomy): domain Bacteria; kingdom Pseudomonadati; phylum Pseudomonadota; class Alphaproteobacteria; order Hyphomicrobiales; family Methylobacteriaceae; genus Enterovirga; species uncultured Enterovirga sp. Next base: position 975 of record NZ_CAXTAZ010000081.1, on the reverse strand, counting down.
ATGACGCTGAGGTTGGGGTGAAGTGGAAGATCCAGCGCGGGTGGCGCGACAGCCAGGCACGCACCTTCGGGTGCTTGTGAGCGGCATAGTTGTCGAGGACCACGTGCACGATCTTGCCGGCCGGCACGGCTGCTTCGACGCTATTGAGGAAGCGGATGAACTCGCCGTGGCGATGGCGCTGCATGCAGCGGCCGAGCACCGTGCCGTCGAGGACGTCCAGGGCGGCGAACAAGGTCGTTGTGCCATGACGGGTATAATCGTGGGTCTGGGCGGCCGGGTGTCCTGAGGCGAGCGGCAGGCCGGGCCGGGTGCGCTCCAGAGCCTGGATCTGGCTCTTTTCGTCGATGGACAGCACCACGGCATGAGCAGGCGGGGCCATGTAGAGGCCGACCACGTCCTCGACCTTTTCGGCAAAGGCGGGATCGCTCGAGCGCTTGAAGGTCCGCGTCCGATGGGGCTGCAGGCGGTCGGCATCCCAGATCCTCTGGACGGAGCGCAGCGAGATCCCGATCCGCTCGGCGACCGCGCGTCCGGTCCAGTGCGTGACCTCGCCCGGCGGCTCGGAGCAGGTCAGCGCCAGCACGGCCGCAACCGTGCTGGTCGGGTGCGGTGGCCTGCCGGGCGGTCGCGTCTTGTCGCGGAGCAGGCCCTCGCTGCCCTCCTCGCCATAGCGCTGCTGCCACCGCCAGACGGCAGGCCGGCTGACACCCGCCCGCCGAGCCACCTCCTGCACGGACAGACGCTCGGCCGAGAGCAGGACGATGCGGGCGCGCTGGACGTGCTTCAACGGACGAGATCGATCACCGGCGATCGCGGCCAACCACGCCCTCTCGGTCGTGTCGAGGATGATGCAGACAGTCTGAGCCATCGCCCAGACTCGCATGCCTCACACTCCGCCTGAATCCTCCGACGGCGTCACTGCACTAGAGCGGGTTCAGCTCTTTCCGATTCGAAGCGGGATTCACGGCTGGGGTT
>NZ_CAXTAZ010000080.1:0-12995 GCF_964242715.1 uncultured Enterovirga sp. | reverse complement strand
GCCCTTGTCGGGATCGAAGCGCTTCACGGCCTGCATCAGGCCGACATTGCCTTCGCTGACCACCTCGCTGATCGGCAGGCCGTAGCCGCGATAACCCATCGCGATCTTGGCGACGAGGCGTAGATGTGAGGTCACGAGGCGGTGCGCCGCCTCTCGGTCGCCGTCGTCGGCCCAGCGTTTCGCGAGGGTGAATTCCTCGCTCGGCTCGAGCATGGGGAAGCGACGGATCTCGTTCAGATAATGCGAGAGTCCCCCCTCGCTTGCCAATGCCGGTAATGCGCCAGCCATCTGACCTCCTCAGGGCCGCCGCTTGTCGGCCGGCCCAATACGGCCCCGTTCGGCGACCGCGACCCCAGGATATAGGAACGCAGAGAATGGCCGAAAAGGGGCGCGACGTGTTCGGGTTTCGCTTCCAACGCGCCAAGTTCGATTTCGTCGCATCCTTGTCATGGACCGACCATTCGGGTCGGCCTAACCCTCCAAAGCCGCCCGGAGCCGGGCGAGATCGGCCGGCAGGTCGCTCTCGAATCGCATGATCTCGCCCGTTGTCGGATGCGAGAATTGCAGCAGGGTCGCATGGAGCGCCTGCCGGCCGAGCTCTTCGGCGACGGCGCGAGCCTCCGGCTCAAGCCGGGTGGACTTCGTCCGGTAGCCCGAACCGTAGAGCGCGTCCCCGATCAGCGGGTGACGCAGGTGGGCCATGTGGACCCGGATCTGGTGCGTCCGTCCGGTCGAGAGCGTACAGCGCAGGAGGCTCGCGACCGTCTCGCCGCCGCCGTCCCGGAACTCAGCCTCCACCCGGTAGCGCGTCAGCGCGTGACGCCCCCGCTCCGCCGTCGCGACCGCGATCTTCTCGCGCTGGGTCGAGGACCGGGCTAGCGGAACCTCGACCAATCCCTGCTTCGGCTCGGGCACGCCCCAGACGAAGGCGAGATAGGCCCGCTCCAGCGGACCATTGCGGCCGTGATCGGCGAATTGCTCGGCGAGCGACTGATGGGCGCGATCGGTCTTGGCGACGACCAGCAGCCCGCTCGTGTCCTTGTCGAGCCTGTGGACGATGCCGGGCCTGCGCACGCCCCCGATCCCGGACAGGCTCGCCCCGCAATGGCCGATCAGGGCATTCACGAGGGTGCCCCGGTCGTGACCTGCGCCCGGATGAACGACGAGCCCGACAGGCTTGTCGATCACGATGACCTCGGCATCCTCGAACACGATCTCGAGCGGAATCGCCTCCGACATCGGCGCGGGATCGATCGGGTCGGGCTCACGCAAAAGAACCGTCCCGGCGGCGGAGCGCGCAGCCGGGTTCGACACGACGGCATCGTTCACGGTGACATGCCCGTCCCGGATCAACGCCTGGAGCCGGCTCCGCGACAGGTCGGGCCAGGCCTCCGCGAGCGCGCGATCGAGCCGCCCCGGACGATCCAGCGTCGCGAGATTGAGAACACGTTCGGTCATCGTCGCCGACCAATCGCGCTCACTCGGCCGGGCGGCCGCAACGGCTCCCCGGCCGGAGAGGCCGGAACCGGGACGGTCGTGACTTGTGGCATCGGCATCCCGCCAGTATAGGACGCGTGTCGGCCTGCCGGAAGCTCCCATCGTCTAGCGGTCTAGGACGTCGCCCTCTCACGGCGAAAACAGGGGTTCGATTCCCCTTGGGAGCGCCAGCATTCTCTGCGGCTGATATCCCCATGCGATCGCCCACATTCGAAGGCCCCGAGCCACTGCGATCCGGACACGGCTCCTGTGAACGCGTTTGATCCTATGCGCGGCGATGTCACGTTCCTGACCGGCGGCGGCGAGATGGGCGAGCTGATGCGCTCGCATCCGTGGTCGGAAACCCTGATCGGCTCGGAATCGAGGTGGCCGCAACCGGTGGTGACGCTCGTGCGGGTCATGCTGGGCTCCCGCCAGCCGATGTTCATCGCTTGGGGGCCGGAGCGCGTGCTCCTCTACAATGACGCCTACGCGCCCTTGCTCGGTGCCCGGCATCCGGCCGCCTTGGGACGGCCCTTCTTCGAGGTGTGGCCGGAAATCGGCGACGAAGTCCGCCCTTTGATGGACCGCGTCTTCGCCGGCGACCCCGTGCATATGGACGACCTTCAGCTGACGCTTCACCGCCACGGCGTTCCCGAGGAGGCCCATTTCGCCTTCTCCTACACGCCTGTCCCGGGCGAGACGGGCACGATCGACGGTCTGTTTTGCGCCTGCAGCGAAACGACTGGCCAAGTGCTGGCGGAACGAGGCCTTGCAGCCGAACGCTGGACGTTGAGGCAGCTCTTCGGCCAGGCCCACGGCTTCATGGCGACGATGCGCGGCCCGCTTCACGTCTTCGAATACACCAACCCGGCCTATATGCAGCTCGTCGGCCATCGCGACGTGGTCGGCAAGCCCGTCCGAGAGGCTCTTCCGGAGGTCGCGGGCCAGGGCTTCTTCGAGTTGCTGGACGAGGTTTACGCGACCGGGACGGTGTTCCGGGGCAAGGCCTTGCAGGTCGGCCTGCAGCGCACGCCGGGCGGTCCGGTCGAGGACCGCTATATCGATCTCGTCTACCAGCCCGTGACCGGCTCGGCCGGGGAAGTCACGGGCATCTTCGCCGAGGGTCACGACGTGACCGAGATGCACGTCACGCAGATCGCTCTGCAGGAAAGCGAGGAGTTCAACCGGCGCGTTCTCGCCAGCAGCGACGACTGTATCAAGGTGCTCGATCTCGATTCCAGGCTGACATTCATGAGCGAGGGCGGCCAGCGCGTCATGGAGGTGAGCGACTTCAACGCCATCCAGGGATGTCCCTGGCCTGATTTCTGGCAGGATCAGGGAAATCGGGACGCCAAGGCCGCGGTCGCCGCGGCGCGAGCCGGTCGGCCCGCGCAGTTCCAGGGGCACGCCACCACGATGGCCGGCACGCCGCGATTCTGGGACGTGCGGGTCACGCCTATCCTGGACAAGCATGGCCGACCCGAGAAGATCCTGTCGATCTCGAGGGACATCACGGCAACGTGGGAGGCAGAAGAGGCGCTGCGAGGGTTGAACGAGAGCCTCGAGCGTCAGGTCCTGGAGCGGACGGCGGAACGCAATCTGCTGGCTTCGGTCGTCGAGACCACGGACATGATGTTCCTGGCAGCCGATCTCGACCACACGATCCTCGGGATCAACAAGGCCAATGCCGACGAGTTCGAGCGCATCTACGGCGTTCGACCGAAGGCGGGCGACAACCTGCTGGCCCTGCTGGCCGACCAGCCCGATCATCAGGCGCAGGTGCGAGCTGGATGGGCGCGCGGCCTGTCTGGCGAAGACCTGACCATCGTCGAGGATTACGGGGATCCAGACCGGAGCCGACCGTATTACGAGATCAAGTTCCGGGCGCTGCGCAACGCGGGGGGCGACCGTATCGGCTGCTACCAGTTCGTCACCGATGTGACCGAGCGACTTCGGAGCCAGGCCGAACTGGTCCAGGCTCAGGAGGCCCTGCGCCAGGCGCAGAAGATGGAAGCCGTCGGGCAGCTGACAGGCGGCCTGGCGCACGACTTCAACAACCTGCTGGCCGGCATCTCGGGCTCGCTCGAGCTGATGCAGACCCGCATGAAGCAGGGTCGCTTCCACGACGTGGAGCGCTACATGACGGCCGCCGAGGGCGCAGCGAGGCGTGCAGCGGCACTGACCCACCGCCTCCTCGCATTCTCGCGTCGCCAGACCCTCGATCCGAAGCCCACCAACGTGAACCGGCTGGTCACGGGCATGCAGGAGCTGATCCAGCGCACCGTCGGCCCCTCCATTTCCTTCGAGTTCGTCGGCGTGTCCGGCCTCTGGCCCGCCCTGGTCGACCCGCCGCAGCTCGAAAATGCCTTGCTGAACCTCTGCATCAATGCCCGCGACGCCATGCCGGACGGGGGCCGCATCACGGTCGAAACCGCCAACAAATGGATGGACGACCGTGCCGCCAGCCACCACGACATGCCACCCGGACAATACCTGTCCCTGTGCGTCACCGACACCGGCACCGGCATGACGCCCGCGGTGATCGCGCGGGTCTTCGAGCCGTTCTTCACCACGAAGCCCATCGGTGAAGGGACCGGGCTCGGTCTCAGCATGATCTACGGTTTCGCCAAGCAATCGGGCGGGCAGGTGCGGATCTATTCCGAAGTGGGCCAGGGCACGACGGTGTGCCTGTATCTGCCCCGCCATTATGGTGAGATCGACACCGATGACGGCGCGAGCAAGCCGCCGGCATTGCCCCGCTCCGAGCAGGGCGAGACCGTCCTCGTGGTGGACGACGAGCCGACCGTCAGGATGCTGGTTGCCGATATCCTCGAGGACCTGGGCTACAGGGCGCTCGAGGCCCCGGACAGCGCCGCCGGACTGAAGCTGCTGCAATCCGACGTGCGCATCGACCTTCTGGTGACCGATGTCGGTCTGCCCGGAGGCATGAACGGCCGCCAGATGGCCGACGCCGCCCGCCTCGCTCGGCCGGACCTCAAGGTCCTGTTCATCACCGGCTATGCGGAGAATTCCGTCTTGGGCAACGGGCACCTGGCGCCCGGCATGGCGGTGCTGACCAAGCCTTTCCCGGTCGAGGCGATGGCGTCACGCATCAGGCAAATGATCGAGATGTAGCGGCGGGTTCGGCGTCGGCGCTCCGAGACGGCATGCTCTGGACTCGGGTCGCGGCGCCTTGCTTCGGGGTTGGCGTCACTGCTAGATCCGACGGGTCGAAAAACGAGCGCCTTCAAGGGCCTCCGGGCATGCTGCGGACGTCCGCACGCGGACCCGGGCCGCGAAACGGGAGTGAGAGGGACGATGTCCGATTCCGGGCTCCTGTGGATCGGCACGAGGCGGAGCCCGCTCGCGCTCGCCCAGGCCCATGCGGTCCAGACCGCACTCGGGGCGGCGCTGGGCCGTTCGGCCGAAGAGCTGCCGCTGAACGCGATGGTCTCCACGGGCGACCGCATCCTGGACCGTTCCCTCGCGGCTGCGGGCGGCAAGGGATTGTTCACGAAGGAGCTCGACGAGGCGCTGCTCGGAGGCAGTATCGATCTCGCGGTTCATTCGGCGAAGGATCTCCCGACGGCGCTTCCGGACGGGCTCGCCATCGTCGGATGCCTGGCCCGGGAGGACGCCCGCGACGTGCTGATCACCTCGCTCGCGCCCGATCTCGCCGGCCTGCCGGCCGGGACCGTCGTCGGGTCCGCCTCGCTCCGCCGCCAGGCCATCCTGCTCCGCACCCGCCCGGACCTTCGCGTCACGCTGCTCCGCGGCAATGTCGGGACGCGGCTCGCCAAGCTCGCCAATGGCGAGGTCGGCGCGACGCTCCTCGCGCTGGCCGGTCTGAAGCGCCTCGGCCTTGAGGCGCACGCGACCTCGATCCTGTCGCTGGACGACATGCTGCCGGCCGTCGGGCAGGGCGTGATCGCCATCATGGCCCGGATCGGCGACGAGAGGGTCCGGACCGCGATCGCTTCCATCTCGGACCGCGCCGCCGAGCGGGCGCTCGACGCGGAACGGGCTTTCCTGGCCGTGCTGGACGGCTCCTGCCGCACGCCCATCGCCGGCCACGCGACGCTCGACGATGGGCAGCTTCAGCTGCGTGGTCTGGTGCTCACGCCGGATGGGCGCGAGGCGGTCGAGACGACCCTGTCCGGGCCGGTCGAGGACGCCCACCGGATCGGGCACGAGGCCGGAGCGGAGCTGCGGGCCCGCCTGCCCGCGGGCTGGCAGGCGTGAGCCGCCGCCGGACGCCGGGCGGATGACGGCGGGGGAGGGCGGGCCGACGATTGGCGCGGCCGAGCGGGTCCACGCCGCGCATGCCCAAGCGGTCGCGGCGGCGACGGCGCCGCTCGTCGCGATGAGCGCGGACATCCTGAAGGCCGTGTCCTTCATCAATGGCGGCGCGGCCGTCGCCACGCTCCTCTTCGTCACCGGGTCGCTGCGCGATCATCGCTCCCTGGCGCTGGCCCTGGTGCTGCCGCTCGCGCTCTTCGGTTTCGGCCTCACGGTCGCGGCCTTCGCGACCGGCTTCACCTATCTGGCGCAAGAGCGGTCGGGCACGGCGCTGTCCCTCCAGGAGTGCGGCTGGCAGGAGCCCTTCATCCGCGACACGGCCGCGTCCCTTGCCGCATCGCGCGAGGCCGGGCGCTTCCGCAATCTGGCTTTCGGGGCCGTTCTGGTCGGCATGGCGAGCGCGGTCGGCGGGTTCGCGCTTGCGGGTGCGATCCTGTGGTTCATGCTGCGCTGACCTCGTGGCCGACCTATCGCCTCCCGCGGCTTGAACCTAAGCTCGCTCCACTTCGGAAAACAGCGTGACGATGAAGCCAGTATTCCCGTTTTCGGCCATCGCCGCGCAGGACGAGATGAAGACCGCGCTGATGATCGCCGCGGTCGATCCCGGCATCGGTGGCGTCCTGGTCTTCGGCGATCGCGGCACCGGGAAATCGACGGCGGTCCGGGCCTTGGCGGCCCTGCTTCCGCCGATGCGGGTCGTGGCGGGCTGCCGCTACCATTGCTCGCCGGACGAGGCGGGCGCAGCCTGCGACGAATGCCGCCGGCGCGCCGCCGAGGCCGGCAAGGCGCGCCTCAAGGTCGAGCTCGTGCCCGTCCCGGTCGTGGACCTTCCGCTCGGCGCGACCGAGGACCGGGTCGTCGGTGCGCTCGATCTCGAAAAGGCGCTCTCCCAGGGCATCAAGGCCTTCGAGCCGGGCCTCCTGGCGCGGGCGCATCGCGGGTTTCTCTATATCGACGAGGCGAATCTGCTCGAGGACCATCTCGTCGACCTCCTCCTCGACGTCGCGGCGTCGGGCGAGAATGTGGTCGAGCGAGAGGGATTGAGCATCCGCCATCCAGCCCGGTTCGTCCTGGTCGGCACCGGCAATCCGGAAGAGGGCGAACTCAGGCCGCAGCTCCTCGACCGGTTCGGCCTCTCGGTCGAGGTTAAAACCCCGACCGACATGCCGACCCGCATCGACGTCGTGCGGCGGCGCGACAGTTTCGACCGGGATCCGGCGGCCTTCGTGGCCGGATGGGAGAAGGAAGAGTCGCGCCTGCGAAAGCGGCTGGTCGCGGCGCGCGCGCGGCTGCCGTCGGTGGTGCTGCCGGACGCCGCGCTCGAGACCGCCGCCCGACTCTGCATGGCGCTCGGAACCGACGGGTTGCGGGGCGAGCTCACGCTCGTTCGCGCGGCTCGCGCGCTCGCGAGTTTCGAGGCGGCGCAGGAGGTCGGCAACGACCATCTCCGCCGGATCGCGACATCGGCCCTGCGCCATCGGCTCCGGCGCAATCCGCTGGACGAGGCCGGCTCCACCGTGCGCGTGGAACGCGCCGTGACGGAGCTGTTCGGCCCGTGACCCAGGACGCGGCGCCTTTTGCCGAAGCCGAGCGGCCCGGAGCCGCGGCTTGGAGCGACGCATGCCTCGCCGCCGAACTCCTGGCCGTGGATCCGGCCGGTCTCGGCGGGGTCTGGCTCCGAGCCCGGATCGGCCCGCCGCGTGACCGGTGGCTCGCGCTTCTGCGGAACGCCCTGCCGGCCTCCTGCCCCGTCACCCGCGTGCCGCTGCATGCCGGCGACGAGCGCCTTCTCGGCGGTCTGGATCTCGCCGCGACCTTGCGGTCGGGTCGGCCGGTGGCGGAACGCGGGCTCCTGGCCGCCACGGATGGTGGGGTCGTGCTGCTGCCGTCGGCGGAGCGCCTCGCCGCCGGCATGGCAGCCCGGCTCACCGGCGTGCTCGACACCGGAGAGGTGACGGCGGAGCGGGACGGGCTCGCGCTCCGCTCTTCGGCCCGAATCGGGCTCGTCGCGCTCGACGAGGGCATCGAAGCGGACGAGCGCGTACCGGCTGCCCTCGCCGATCGCCTCGCCTTTCACGTCGATCTCACCGATGTCCAGCCCGTCGACGCTCGGCCAGCTCTCTCGGCCCGCGACATCGAAGAGGCGAGGGGGCGCCTTTCCGCGACCTCCGTCCCGGACGATGCGCTCGAGGCGCTCTGCGCCGCCGCCTGGGCCTTCGGGGTAGAATCCCTGCGGGCTCCGGCCTTCGCGGTTCGGGCTGCGCGCGCGGCTGCGGCGGTCGCGGGCCGATCCGAGGCCGCGCCGGAGGATGTGGCGCTTGCGGCGAGGCTGGTTCTGTCCAGCCGGGCGACCCGGCTGCCCGCTCCCCCGGACGAGGCAGCCTCGCCCCCGCCCGAGAGCGAACCGCCGCCCGACGCTCAGCCGGAACCCGCTGGGGAGAGCGAGCCGGACGATGCCGATAGCCCTCCGGACGCGCCTGCTCTCGACGACTTGGTGCTCGCCGCGACTGCAGCCGCTATTCCGGCCGGGCTCCTGGAGCAACTGCGGTCCGGACCGGCGGGTCGGGCGAGGACGCCCGGTGCGGGCGGGTCCGGCGCCCTGCAGCGCGACCGCAGGCGGGGTCGCCCGGCCGGCACGCTGCGGGGGGAACCGACACGGGGCGCCCGTCTCAACCTGGTCGAGACCCTGCGGGCCGCGGCGCCGTGGCAGCCGCTGCGGCGGGATGCCGGCAGCGACACCCGGCTCTCGATACGCCGGGACGATCTCCGCATCACGCGCCTGAAACGCCGGACCGAGACGACCACCGTCTTCGTGGTCGATGCCTCCGGCTCCGCGGCCTTCCAGCGCTTGGCGGAGGCGAAAGGCGCGGTCGAGCTCTTGCTGGCGGACTGCTATGTCCGGCGCGATCGCGTCGCGCTGATCTCCTTCCGGGGTGCTGCGGCCGAACTTCTTCTGCCCCCGACGCGGTCGCTCACCCGGGCCAAACGAAGCCTCGCGGCCCTGCCGGGCGGCGGCGGCACGCCGCTCGCGGCCGCGATCGACGATGCCGCGACGCTCGCCGATGTCATCGCCCAGGGAGGCGGCAGCGCAGTCCTGGTCTTCCTCACGGACGGGCGGGCGAATGTCGCCCGGGACGGGGCGGGCGGGCGGGAGCAGGCCTCCGCCGATGCGACGGCAGCTGCGCAGCGTCTCCGGACCGGGAGGGCGACCGTGCTGTTCATCGATACATCGCCGCGGCCGCATCCCCCCGCCGCCGCGATAGCGGCCGCCATGGGCGCCCGCTACCTTCCCCTGCCGGCGGCGGACGCCACGACCCTCTCCGGGATCGTCCGCAACGAACTCGCGGCCGCCGCCCCGGGCGGGGCCGGCCGGTGAGCCGCGACCTCGTCTGGGATCGGGACGGGAGGCAATGGCCGAACCGGGAGGCTTCGACCTTCGCTCGGGTCGGCCGCCTGTCCTGGCACGTGCAGGTGGCCGGGGAGGGTCCCGTTCTCGTGCTCGCGCACGGCATGGGAGCCTCGACGCATTCCTGGCGCGACGTCCTGCCGGCCCTCGCCCGTCATTTCACCGTCGTTGCCCCGGACCTCCCTGGCCATGCCTTCACGTCGCGACCTCCCTCGTCGCGCGGCTTGTCGATGCCCGGCATGGCGGTGGATCTCGGAGCGCTTCTCGCCGCGCTCGGCCGCGAGCCGGCGCTTGCCGTCGGCCATTCCGCGGGCGCCGCGATCCTGTGCCGGATGGTGCTGGACGGGCGCATCCAGCCCAAGGGCCTGGTCAGCCTGAATGGAGCACTGCTCGGGTTCCGAGGCGTCGCCGGGCATCTCTTCTCGCCGCTGGCCAAGCTGCTCGCCTCGAATGACCTTGCCGCCCGCCTCATCGTCGCGACGATGTCCAGCCGGAGTTCGGTCGAGCGTCTCATCGCCGACCAGGGCTCAAGCCTCGACCGGACCGGGATCGACCTCTATCGCCGCCTCGTCGGAAGCCCCTCCCATGTCGGGGCGGCGCTCGGGATGATGGCGAATTGGGAGCTCGACGCCTTCGAGCGCGACCTTCCTGGCCTCGCGATACCCTTGCTGCAGATCGTGGGTAGCAACGACCGGTCGGTCCCGCCGTCGACGGCCGCGAAGGTCCGGTCGCTCGTTCCGGGCACCACGATCGACGAACGCCGCGGCCTCGGCCATCTGGCCCACGAGGAGCGTCCGCACGAGATCGCGGACCGCATCATCGCATTCGCCCGCGCCATCCAGGTGCTGGACGCGTCGCCAGTGGAGCAGGAGGCTTGTGCTGCTACCTCGCCCGGTTATCCTGCCGGTCCGGTTGACCCTTCCATCCGGAAGCCCTAGCCGCCCGGCAGAGGTCCGATGCGCCGTCCTCCGGATCACCCGCTGCGGGCCGAACTCAACGGCGAGGTCCATGCCCGTCCACCGGAGGCGTTGCGGGCGCCGGTCCAGGTCTCCTATCTGGCCCTTCTCCAGACACCGGCCCAACGCGACGAGGAAACCCGCTGCCTGACGGACCTCGCTCGCGGGCTCGGCCTGGCGCCGCCGGCTGCGGACGCGAACCATTTCAGCGGCGACCTCGGCACGTTCCGGCTCCGCTGGGAGCGACATACCGAATACTCGCGCTACATGTTCGTCGCCGAAGGTGCCGGTTCCGAGCCCTTCGACTCCACAGCGCTGGATCGCGTGCCGGAGGATTTCATCGCCCGGCTTCCGGGCGAGGTGATCGCGGCCAGCCACGCCGAGGTGAGGATCGGCGGACAGGAGACGCTCGAGACGCTGTCGCGGCGATCTTTCGGCGTAAGCGTGTTGATCGGATCCGAGATCGGCGGAACGGCGACGACCGCCGTGACCGATTTCCGGATCCATGCCGGCGGGTTCAGCCGCTTCCTGATCGCCGATCACGATCTGACGCCCCAGGAGACCGGCCGCCTGTTGCAGCGGCTGCTCGAGATCGACACCTACAAGACGCTCGCGCTTCTGGCCTTTCCCGTCTCCCGCGCGCTCACGCCTTTTCTCGGCCGAGCCGAGCGGGAACTCGCCGCCATCACGACAAGCCTCGCTGCGGGCCGCGAGGCTGACGAAGCGACCCTTCTCGGCCGGCTGACCCAGCTCGAGGCCGAGATCGAGAGCCGTGGTGCGGAGAACCATTTTCGCTTCAGCGCGGCGGCCGCCTATTACGACCTCGTGCAGCAGCGGATCGGCGAGTTGCGGGAGGCTCGGATCGCCGGCATGCAGACCTTCGGCGAGTTCGTCGAGCGGCGTCTCGCTCCGGCCATGAACACCTGCCGGGCCGCCGCAGCCCGGCAGGAAGCGCTGGCGGGCCGCGTCGCCCGTGCCACCCAGCTCCTGTCGACCCGGATCGACGTCACCCGGAGCGAGCAGAACCAGGATGTCCTGCGCTCCATGAACCGACGCGCGAAGCTCCAGCTCAGGCTGCAGGAGACGGTCGAGGGTCTCTCGATCGCGGCCGTGACATATTATGTCGTCGGGCTCGTGAGCTACGCCGTGAAAGGGCTGAAGCCCGTCGGCATCGACCTGAACCCGGATCTCGCCATGGCGGCGAGCATTCCCGTCGTGCTCCTGCTGGCGGCGATCCGGATCCGGCGCATCCGGAAGAGCGTGACTGACGTCTGACGAGGTCGGGCCCGGAGAACCGCCATGGATGAGGGGTCGTATGGTCTGATCGAGCTGCTTCTCGTCTTCGGACTGCTCCTCGGCTGGGCCGTCTGGGACATTGTACGAACCCGGCGCGAGCTGTCTCGGATGAGAGGCAAGGTCGAAAAGTAGCGCAGGACCGTAGCGACGCCGAGCCGTCGAACTCTTTTCCGCCCGGGGCGTTCTTCTCTATCTCTTCGACGATGAGCTAGGAACGACCCACATGACCGACAATACGGCCCTCCTGTCAGGCCTGAACCTCTTCACACTGATAGCGGTGTTGCTGGTCCTCATTGGTGCGTTTGCGTACTTCTTGCGGAGCCGTCGCAATCGTGTTGCGGCGTCGCATGTCTTCGGCACGGACGAGCCGAAAAAGTAGCCCGCTCTCAACTGGCGCGGCGGGGCATCCTGAAGGGCAGCATCGCCTGGACCCAGGGGGCGCTGAACCGGTCGAGCGACAGGCTTTCATGCATCGCCGTCACGGGCTCTCCGAACAATCGGCTTTGCAGCACGGACCGTGCGTAGAAGGGCCCGTCCTCGAGCGTATGTCGGACGGACGCTCGCGAGCCCCCGTCGGATCGCGTCTCCCGGTCCACGCGCCACAAGCTTCGGGGCAGTGGCGCAGGCGGCGGAGGCTCTTCGTCATGTACGCCGCCGGCCGGGTCAAAACGGAGCGCCACGGACGCTTTGGCGCCGTCTTTCCGGACGACATCATAGAGAACGGCCGTTCCGCGCTCCATCGTCGCCCGGGACCAATGCCATTGCGAGAAGGCGTCCGCGAGCGGCTCATCTCCGTCATTCGCGTCGAGATAGCCGTGCCCGCTCCATCTCAGCTCCGGATTGGTCAAGGCGACCTCGACCCGCGCGCAGGGCGAGATCGGGAACCAGCGATGCCGACCGTCTCCGTCGAGATCGAAGGTCTGATCGGAGAGGGCCTGGGGATGCACTCGGATGACGCCCTCGAGCGGGCGCGGCCACGGAGCGGTAACCTCGTCGACCCGTATCTCGAGGCTCGAACCGACCCATTCGAGGGAACTCGGCCCGATCGTGAGCGACGACCCGGCGCGATGCAGGCGTGAATGGCCGCGCTCGGTGCATGACCAGGACGGGCCTGAGATGCCGTAGAGAGCGACGTTCACCGCGCAGTGGTGGAGAGGGTCCGGCCTCCCGCGCCGGCGTGCCAGGGCGTAATAGGGCGAGAAGACGCTGCCCACGAAGGCGATGAGCGTGAGCCCGTAGCGTCCATCGTCGCTCAGTGCGTCGACATACCACCACGCGTAGCCGCCCGGCGCGACAGGCTCGTCGAACCGAAGTCCTGAACGAGGCTCGCGGCCGCGAGCCGTCCCGACAGGGCCGCCATCGGGAGACCCGGGCCCGGATGCGTGCTCCCGCCCGCGAGGTAGAGTTGCGGGATCCTGCTCCGCGAACCGGGACGCTGGAACGACGCCATCCAGCCGTGGGAGGCCCTCCCGTAGAGCGCCCCACCCGTTCCCGGGAAGAGCCTGGCGAAATCCGACGGGGTCGTGACGACGCTGGATTCGGGTCGGCGACGAACGCTC
>NZ_CAXTAZ010000079.1:0-13439 GCF_964242715.1 uncultured Enterovirga sp. | reverse complement strand
GATCGCGCCCCGCTGCCTTAGCGTTTGGCCGAGGTCGTCGAGACCTTCGAGAAGGATCTCGCGGCGTTGCGGGTCGATGTTGAAGGCGATGCGAGCGCCTTCCGGCGATGTGACGACCTGCTTGACCAGATCGATCGTGACCGGCGCGCCGCCGGCGGCCTCGGCGGCCAGCTGCTCGATGGTGGCGGCCGGCAAGGCGACCGGCAGCAGGCCATTCTGAAAGCAATTGTTGTAGAAGATGTCGCCGAAGCTGTCTGCTATCACGCAGCGGAGCCCGGCGCCCATCAAGGCCCAGACCGCGCCCTCGCGCGACGAGCCGCAGCCGAAATTCGCGCCCGCGAGCAGGATCGGCGCTCTCCGGAAGGTCGGCCGGTTCAGCACGAAGTCTGGGTCCTCGCCGCCGTCCGGCAGGTAGCGGAGGGGCTCGAAGGCGTAGGGCCCGAGTTCGTCGCGCTTGAGGCTGGTCAGACGGTCGATGCGGATGATGACGTCCGTGTCGATCTGCGCCCGCAGCAGAGGCGCGGCAGGGCCGGAGACGATCGAGACCTTGTCCACGTCAGATCCTCCGCACGTCGGCGATGGCGCCCGACACGGCAGCCGCCGCCGCCATGGCGGGGCTCGCGAGGTGGGTGCGGGCGCCCGGGCCTTGCCGGCCCACAAAGTTGCGGTTGGAGGTGGAGACCGACCTCGCGCCCGGCGGCACGCGCTCGCCATTGGCGGCGACGCACATCGAGCAGCCGGGTTCGCGCCACTCGAAGCCCGCCTCGACGAAGACGTGGTCGAGCCCTTCCGCCACGGCGTCACGCTTGACCTGCTCGGAGCCCGGAACGACCCAGGCCGTGACGCCGGCCGCGACGCGCCGGCCACGCGCGACGTTCGCGGCTTCGCGCAGGTCGGAAAGGCGCGAGTTGGCGCAGGAGCCGATGAAAACCCAGTCGACCTTTGTGCCGGCGATCGGCCGCCCGGGTTCGAGGCCCATATAGTCGAGCGCTGCCCCCCAGGCCTCCCGTTGCGCCGCGTCGGACGCGCGGTCCGGCGACGGAATGGTTTCATCGATGCCGATCGCGTGCTCGGGGCTCGTGCCCCAGGTGACGGTCGGTGGCACGTCGGCCGCCCTGAATGTCTCCTCACGATCGAAAACGGCCTCGTCATCCGTCACCAGCGTGCGCCAGTGCGCAACGGCGCGATCGAAGTCCCGACCTTTCGGAGCGAAGCGCCGTCCTTCGACGAAGGCGAAGGTGGCCCCGTCCGGCGCCACCTGGGCGATCTTCGAGCCGAGTTCGACCGACAGGTTGCAGATGGTCATCCGGCCTTCGATGCCCATCGCCCTCACGGCGGAGCCGGCATGCTCGATCGCGTATCCGGCCCCGGCCGCCGCCCCGAGGCGACCGATCGCGTGCAGGATCATGTCCTTGGGCGTCACGCCTTGCCCGAGCGCGCCCTCGAAGGTGAGCCGCATGCGCTTCGGCTTCAGCTGCCGGAGCGTCTGGGTGGCGAGCGCGTGGGTCAGCTCCGACGAGCCGACCCCGAAGGCGAGCGCGCCGAGGCCGCCATTGGTGCAGGTGTGGCTGTCGCCGCAGATCAGGGTGGCGCCCGGAAGCGTCACGCCGAGCTCGGGCCCCATTACATGGACGATCCCCTGCCCGATCCGGCCTACGTCGAAGAATCGGATGCCGCTGTCGGCCGAGAGGCGCTTGAGCCCGGCCCACAGCTTCGCACCGGGCCCGTAGGTCTCGCCATTCCGACCGGGCGCGCTGGACACCGCGTGGTCGGGCGTCGCGAAATTGAGCTCGGGATTAGCGACCGTGAGGCCCTTGCCGGCAACTTCCGTCAAGGCGGCCGTCCCCGACAGGTCATGAAGCAAATGACGGTCGATGTGGAGCAGCGCCCAGCCCGCACCGAGGTCGGCGACCACGTGCTCGTCCCAGATCTTATCAAACAGCGTTTTGCCCACCGCGCTCACTCCGCCGCCAGCGCCGGAGCGCTTCGGTCCGACCGGAAGCGCTCGCCCAGCGCCATCCACTCGTCCGAGCCGAGGCGGCGAAAGCGCTCCGACACCGGCGGTCCGCCCGCCGACGACGGCGGGGCGTCCGTCTTCCGCAGGGCCTGGAGCGCCTCATCGAAGGCGTCCATGGCGGCTACGATGAGAAGGCTCGGCAGGATCGCGAGCCGGTAGCCCATGGCGCGGGCGGCCGCGAAGTCGAGATCGGGCGTTTTGCCGCCACGCACGATGTTGAGAAGGCAGGGGCCTCGGACGCCTTGCGGGATCGAGGCCAGCTCCTCCAGGGAGCGGGCGGCCTCGACGAAGGCGATGTCGGCGCCGGCGGCGAGCGCCTCGTTCACGCGCGCGATAGCCTCGTCGAGCCCGTGCGTCGCGCCGGCGTCGCTGCGAGCGATGATCACGAAGTCGGGGTCGCGGCGGGCGGCGACCGCGGCCCGGATCTTGGACGTGAACTCGTCACGGGAGACCACCTCCTTACCGTCGAGATGGCCGCAGCGCTTCTGGGTGACTTGGTCCTCGATGTGAACGGCCGCGACGCCTCGACCCTCGTATTCGCGGACGGCTCGCGTCACGTTAAGCTCGTTGCCGAAGCCGGTGTCGGCGTCGGCGATCACCGGGATGTCGACCGAGCGCGCGAGCGTGCCGGCATTAGCGACCATCTCGCTCATCGTCGCTAGCCCGAGATCGGGGAAGCCAAGAGCGGCGGCCGTGCCGGCCCCAGTCATGTAGACGGCCGAGAAGCCCGCCTGCTCGACGAGCTTGGCGCCCATGCCATCATAGGCCCCGGGAGCGACCACGAGGTCCCGGTCGCGCAACAAGGCCCGCAATGCCGCTCTCGGTCCCATGTGTCCCTCCCCACGGGTCCGGGCCGTCGGCGTGCCCGCTTCACAGTTGGCGACGTTCCTCTCACAGGATATAAGAAGTGTCAACACTGGTCATGACAAGTTCTGATTCGGTTGTGGTAAGCTCGCGGGAGGGATGAGGATGTCCGAGCAGGAGCGGCGAAGCGCCAACATGTCGGCGGCGGGATCGCCTCATCGCTACGGCCGCATCATGGCCGCTCTGCGCGCCGACATCCTGGGCGGGGCGCTTCAGCCGGGCGACGGTCTCCCGAGCGAGCGAGCCCTGGAGGAGCGGTTCGGGGTGTCGCGGATCACGGTCCGACGCGCGCTGGAGGAGCTCGCTCAGGAGCGACTCATCGAGCGCCGGCAGGGGCGAAGGACGGTCGTCCTAGGTCCAGCCCCGCCCCGCCTAGTCGGGACCGTCGCCGGCGGCCACACGGACATGCTCCAGCTCGGCCGGGTCACGGAAGCGCGCGTGCGCACCTTCGAGTGGCGCATCGCGTCCGCCGGGCTAGCGGAGAAGCTCGACCTCGCGGAAGGCGACCAGGTCCTCTACGTCGCGCGCGTCCGTTTCCGAGACGGCGCTCCGGTTTTCCACACGGAGGCTTGGCTGCCGCGCGCGGTCGGCCTGCTGATCGATCGCTCCATGCTGGAGCGGACTCCCATCCTCGACCTCATGATGGAGGGTGGCGTCGAGGTGGCGAGTTCGCGGCAGATCATGTCGGCGGCGCCTTGCCCGGACTGGCTCGCGCCCCTGCTCGACATCGCGGTCGGCGATCCAGTGTTCCGGCTTGACCGCACCGTTCGGGACGGCGCCGACCGACCTGTTCAGTTTCTTGTCTCGATGTTCCGGTGGGACAGGTTCAGCTACCAGATCGAAGCGCTTCACTCCCCGCCCGGAGTTTCACCCGCAACGGCAGCCTTGCGAGCGCGACACTCCGGGCTCGTTGCCATCGGAGCACTCGACGATAGGTGACACCCATGCAGGAGTTAGAATACGCCAGAACTCGCTAAGAGGGTCCGCCAGCGGGAAACAGATGACTCCCGACACCCTCTCCTACTCCACTCCGGGCGAACGCGGCCCCTCTCTGCCGCAAGCGGATGAGGAAGCTTAAGGCGCTCAGCCGACCTTCAATCGACCCTCCCTGAGGGACTTAGGTTTGCCAAGAGCTACCTGTCCGCTTTCGAGCGAGCGCCCTGGAAAGGCGAATGCTGCCGTCCCCTCCGGTGTCGACCTGACGTTGACATCGACGCTGCCGGTCAGCCGTGGTCATTCATATGCGGAGCCGAGATGTTCGGGACCAAGCTTCGCGACGGGCTCGAAGGAAAGCGGTAGCTCCGCGCCGGGGAACCTGTCGCCCAGGATCAGATCCTCGACATCGGTGGGCCACGCTGGAACGCTCGCGCTCACGCGCCCCATCGGGGTGACCGCAGAGATGGCGGAGGCGGCGAGGTCCGGAATGATGCTCCAGGCCGCGATGGCGCATATCTCGATGAGGCTCAGGGCCACGCGGGTGACTACCGCCGCGCGCGGACGATCGTGCCGGAGCAGGGACCAAGGGGCGGCGTCCTGGACGTAGGCGTTCGCCCGGGTCCAGAGCGCCCGCGTTTCGGCCGCCGCCCGCCGAAACTCCCGCGCTTCGTGATGCGCGCGGATTGAGGACAACTGTCCATCGACCTCTGCCACGAGCGCGCGTTCGGCCTCTCCGACCTGCCCGCCTGCAGGTATCCGTCCCTCGAAGGCCGTGGCCGTGAAGCGTGTCACGCGTTGGACGAGGTTGCCGAAGACATCAGCGAGGTCCTTGTTCACGTCCGCCACGAACCGGGTTGCGCGGAAATCGACGTCGGCGCTCTCGGGGGCGTTCGCAATTAGCCACCAACGCCACCGGTCGGCGGGTAGCGTGTCGAGCGCTGCCTCGCAGGAGAGGCCGCGCCCTTGGCTCGTCGAGAACTTGCCGCCTTCGTGAGTGAGCCAGTGGAAGCCCTTGATCACGTCCACAGTGCGCCAGGGCTCGCCAGAGCCGATCAGGGTGCCGGGGAAGCTCACGGCATGAAATGGCACGTTGTCCTTCCCGAGGAACTGGACGTATCGGGTTTCCCGGGCAGCCTCGCCCCACCACCAGTCCCGCCAGTCTCGGCCCTGGGCGGCAGCCCAGTCCTGGGTGGCGGCAATGTAGGCGATGGGTGCATCGAACCAGACGTAGAACACCTTCGCCTCGAAGCCACGGCGCGGCACCGGCACGCCCCAATCGAGGTCACGTGTTATGCAGCGATCCTTGAGATCGGCCGTCAGCCAGCTTCGCGCGAGCGCGGCGACGAAGGGTGGCCAGCCCGAGCGCGTGTCGAGCCAAGCGTTCAAGCGGTCCACGAGAGCCGACTGGCGCAAGAACAAGTGGCGGCTCTCACGCAGCTCCAGCTGAGTATCGCCCGTCAGCGCCGAGCGCGGCCCGATCAAGTCAACGGGATCGAGCAAGGTGCCGCAGGCGTCGCATTGGTCTCCCCGCGCGTCGGCATCACCGCAATGAGGACAGGTGCCGAGGACGTATCGGTCGGGCAGGTAACGGCCGTCTGAGGGTGACCAGACCTGCAAGACGTCGCGCTCGGCGATCAGCCCGGCGTCGTCCAGCCGACGGTAGAAGTGCTGGGTGAGTGCGTGGTTGGAAGGCGCGGAGGAACGTCCGAAGTAGTCGAAGGAGAGACCGAAACGGTTATAAGTGTTCGCCTGATGTACGTGCTCGCCATCGCAGAAGCTGCGGGGATCGAGTCCAGCCTTGGCCGCCGCGATTTCAGTGGGCGTGCCGTGTTCGTCGGTTGCGCAGATGAAGAGCACCTCGCTGCCAATCTGGCGGTGAAAGCGGGCGTGCACGTCGGCGGGTAAAAGCGAGCCAACAAGGTTGCCGAGATGTTTGGCACCGCTGACGTAGGGCAGCGCACTGGTGATGAGAATGCGGCGTGACATGTGGGAGCGTCCCGTGTGGAGAGGGTGGACGCGCCGAACCCGTGGCAAACAAAAAGCTCTCCCGCTCGGCACGGATGGGCTGGGTTCGGCGCTCTCGCCTGTCTCGCGCTGACGCGCGTCACCCTCTCCGGCCGGACCTCACGCGGTCCGGCCGGGTCATTCGCTGGGCACAGGCGATAACCGAACGCATCAGAGGTGCCTACCGCGTGAATAGGGCACCATACAGGAGATGCCGTGCTGCCACGGCGATATCCGCCTCCCACCACTCAGACGTTCGGTGTCGAGGTTAGCATCTGATCTGGGCTGCCTACGTCGGCAGTCGCGCCGTCAGTACCTTCAAGCTGGCTGCTGCGAACACGACAGCAAAGGCCGCCTCGAACCAGCGCCGCAGGCGCAGGTAGCCGTGCGACACCCACCGGTTCGAAAACAGCCACGCATAGAGGCTGAAGGTGAGCGTGTTCTGCACGCCGATCGCCACGATCACGATGGCAAGGTCCAACAGCGCGGTCTGGTGCGAGACGCCGAGCGTGTAGAGCGAGCCGAAGAACAGCACGGGCTTCGGGTTGGTCAGATGCAGGGCAAGGCCCTTGGCGTAGGTGCGGGCGGGCGAGGGTTCGAGCTTCGTGTGCGCGGTGCACGCGGGACCGAAAATCGCATTTCGGGCCGACTTGAACGCCAGGAACAGGAGGTAGGCGGCACCGAGATAGCGCATTGCCTCGAAGGCCCAGGTGCTCGACGCCATGACGGCCGCAAGCCCGAGGGCTGCCGCGCTTGACCATGCGAGCGAGCCCGTGGCGACGCCAAGCGCGAGTGCGAGTCCGGCCCTTCGGCCCGCCTGCATCGACGTGTCGGCGATGGCCAGCGTCGCAGGTCCGGGGCTGGCGCTCGCCAAGAAGGCGGTCGAGAGGATGAGCGGCAGGTTCAGTGACGTGAGCATGGAGATCCGCTGGTGAATACAGGCGCCGGAACGAGCGTCAGAAAGTTGCCCCCTTGAAGGCGCGATTTCTGCGCGCCGGTCACGAAGCCGTTCGGCTTATCGATTATTTCGCAAGGGGTGCCCGTCTCGGAAGACGGCGTGCACTCCAGGAGCTGAGCGAGTGACGCAATCTCGGGCGGCTTTGGTCAGAGGCGGCTTGGCGGCCGCCCGGCTGCCTCAAGGATGAGGTCCGCGATCTTCTGCGGATGCGAGATCAGGGACAGGTGGCTCGCCTTGAGCTCGATTGTCCTCGCGTTCATGCGCTTGGCCATGAACCGCTCAAGATCGGGGTTGATCGTCCGGTCTTCGCTCGACACCGCGTAGAAGCTCGGTTTCAACTGCCAGGCCGCCTGGGTGGTCTTGCCGGTCAGCAAAGCCTTGCGAAACGGCTGCTGGACCGCGAACAGTACCTTGGCCCGCTCCGGCGGCAGGTCGCCCGCGAAGTCCCTCAGGAAGGCGGCTTCGCTCAAGCGCCCCTCGTCGCCATCGAACACGATTCCAGCTGAGGCAGGAGGCGTCGGGTAGGTCTTGGCCAGTGCCGTGTAATCCTCGCCGGCATCCGGCGCCCGAGCGGCGACGTATACGAGCGCAGAGACGTTGGGGTGGACACCGGCCTCGGTCACGATCATCCCGGAGAACGAGTGGCCGACGAGCACGGTTGGTCCCTCCTGCCGGGCGAGGACGCGCTGTGCGGATGCGACGGCCTCCTCCAGGGTGGTCAGTGGGTTCTGCACGGAGGTGACGTTGAGGCCCGCGGCCTGCAGCTTGGGAATCACCTCCGACCAGCATGACCCATCGGCGAACAGCCCGTGCACGAGGACCACGTTGCGTGCCTGCGGCAGCTCCTGGCCGCTCACCCTTCCTGGGAGTAGCGACGCCACCGCAGAGAGGGTGAGTGTGCGGTTCAGGGTTCGACGGGTTATCATGGATGGGCTTCTCCGTTCACGCAGGCACCAAGGACCTCGCTTGGCTTCGAGCGTCAGTCCAAAGGGGCCGCGGGATCGCGAACTCGTATCGGTGCCATAGCCTCGAACACACCGTCTCGTCGGATGAGCGCGTGAAACAGGACCGCTGCGATATGAATGAGGATGACGGCGAATAGCACGAAGGCGAGCGTGCGGTGGGCATTCCAGAGCGCCGTGTGCAGAGCGTCGCTCTGAGGCGCGATTGGGGGAAGCCGATACCCGCCAAATAGCTCCACCAGATAAGCAGCCGCGGACAGCATGCCCCAACCAAGCAGCGGCATCGCGATCATTAGGACGTAAAGCAGCACATGGGAGAGCTTCGCCGCGAGCTTCATCGGTTGGGGCAGGTCAGGCGGCAGCGCAGGTGCGCCGGCCTTGAGACGCAGGACGAGGCGCAGGAGCGCCAACACCAGAATCCCGATACCGAGCGGCTTGTGGATCGACACGAGCGTCAGATAGGTGGCCGTCACGGTTGATACCATGCCGACGCCTATGAACAGCATAGCGAGGATGCAAATGGCCATAAGCCAGTGCAGGACGCGCTGCGTCGGCGTGAAATGATCGCGATCGGCTCTCATCGTGGCGCCTCCGTCGTGGTCCGTGGATATCGATCGGCTTCGGACGTGCGCCGGTTGTAGGAGACCGAATATGCGGCGGAGCGCGCCGCCGGGAAGGGATCGTCCGAGGTGCGCATCCCAGATGGCAGCACGGTAGGGTCGAAATTGACCTCGCGGCAGGGACCGTCCGCTTCCGGCTGGACCCGGTCCACCTGGAGAACGCCCACATCGATCGTGCGCCGGCTCTCCGGCCATGGCTTGCTTGGGTCGGCCGTCGGATCCCCGGGTTCGGCGACGGTGACGGACAGGGTCCAGCGCTGCGGGCCTGCCGCCACGCGGTCCCCGATCTCCCGTTCGAGGAAGTCGCTCGCCCGGGCCTTCATTTCGTTTGCCGAGATGTGGACCGGCCGCGCCGCTGGAACGAGGGACCAGCGCACGACATGGTCGTCGCCGGATGCGTTGGTGAAAATGAAGCTGTTGAGCCCATTGTAGCGCTCTTCGGCATAGCTCTGGGTAAACGGTGCACTCGCCGCCCAGGCGCCGAAGGCCGCAAACTCCGGGTGGGCGGCCGCGAAGCGCTTTATGGCGTTCGGATCCTCCTTGCGTCCGGAGGCGACCAGCAGCTCGTAGAATGCCTCGGGTGTCGCCACGGGCAAGAACGGCAGATCGGTCATGGCAGTGCGCCATTCCTGGCCGTCGGGCGTCCTGACCTGCAGGCTGATACCGCGTACGCGTACTGTCGCGTCCACGACCTTCGGATCGGGGGTTCCGAGATTGAAGCGTCCCGTGACCGGGTAACGACCGGGCGCGAACACCTGCGCCTTGGACAGCGACACTCCGGCGCCGTTAGCCTCGAAAGTGCCGGTGAAACAGACACCTTTGGCATGATTCCGGCGGTAGCCTAGAGCCGGACCCGACTGGGGCGCCAAAGCATCCACCAGGCGTGCGGGCGTCAGGCGCCCCGGCGAGAGCCAGCCAGCTGTATATGCGAACGCCGCGGCCCCCCCGCCCACGACGGCCCCGATGAGAAGGAAAGATCCAATAGTCGAACGCGTGGATAGTCGTGGCACAGAAGAGTTCCTCGCTGGTCCGGCATGCCGGTGACTTGAATAGGGAAGAGCAACGACGGAGGACGTTGGCCGACCAAAGGCAAAAGACTAGTCCTCAGCAAAGGCCCCCTTTCGCGCGCTCGCTGCAGCACGTCGACAGCTTGCTTCCGCGCTGGAATAAGTCTGCCGCTCCTGGCGAGCCTCCGCTATGCAGTCCGCCATAGGACGAAAGCGAGGACGCCCGCTTCTCGCACGCGCTTTCGTCAATGCTAATGTCGAAGGCTGCCGAATTCTTGATCGTTCCTGCCAACGCGAATGCCGCTCCTCAAGCGCTCAAGCCGCCGTGCTCGCAGTCAGCGGCCCGCCCCGTTTTGATGCGCGAGACGATCGAGATCGATCGCTTCCTAAGGAGGAGATGCCCGTGAGGCTCGAATCCTTCGCCGCGATCCGCCTGCCTAATCAGAGCGCGCGGATCATGGCTTCGATCATGAGAGACGCCGGCTTGCCGTGGACACCGCTGCTGTCGCAGGCAGGCATCGCTTGCAGCATCATCGATGAGCCTAACGGCGTCGTGTCAGGCGCCCAGGAATGTCGCCTTCAGGAAGCCTTCGTGCAGGCCACCCGGCACATGCCCGGCGCTTGGTTTCGGATTCGGCATGTCCACTGCCCTCTCCTCCGTCCATCTGCTCATATCCTCGGTCTTCCCAGTAGCTTCCGTTGCCGCCCCATAGACCGGCAAAACTATCGACGATTTCGATGCGCGTGATGTACTTCGCATGCTTGTAGCCCAGCTGCCGTTCGACGCGCAGGCGGAGCGGAGCGCCGTCTGCGAGCGTGGCGTTCGTCATGGTGTTGTTGGGCTTCGATCCCATCCGAAGCTGCCCTCGCCGGTAACCTTCAGTGCTGGTGGAGGGATCAGGACCTCAAGCGCGCCATCGCCCCCATCCTTCGTGGGAAGCGAAGCAATACCGACATAGACGCCGGGCTTGATGTCGGCGACGGCCGCGAGCCCGACGCTTGAGACCATTCATCCCTGGCTAAGAGCAATGTCGACGGTCTGTCCTTCGCGCGTGTTCACCCTCAGCGCCTGGTCGCCGAAACTGACAATGGCACCACGCACGCGAACCGGCTCTGGCATCGCGCTCTGGGCATAGGCGGGCGAGCCAATGCCCGTGGCGAGCGGCATGGTGAGGACGGCGGCCGCGAGAATGGCCGAAACACGTTTCTGAAGCATGGTTCTTCCTTGTGTGAAATAGCAGCTAGTGTCTGGCGGGATGGTGGTGGCTTGTGCGTCGCGCCCCGCAGAAGCCAATCAGAAGCAGCGGTGGCGGGTGCGCCGCCTGCTGCTAGGCACCGGCGGGCGATCGCGCCCTCTAAACGCGTGAACCCGGGCCGCCGCTTGGGAGGCCCGGGGTTCGTCGTGAGTCACAGGTCAGAACGGCTATCGATTGGGGTTCAGGTCGTTCGCCGGCCCGCCCGCATGGGTGCCGCTGTAGTGGTAGGCCGGATCCTTGACGACAGGGGTGCTCGGCGCCGGCCGCCCCTCCGGGATCAGCGCATTTGCCGGGCCGCCGGCATGCGTGCCGCTGTAGCGATAGGCCGGATCCTTGACGACAGGGGTGCTCGGCGCCGGCCGCCCCTCCGGGATCAGCGCATTTGCCGGGCCGCCGGCATGGGTGCCGCTGTAGCGATAGGCCGGGTCCGCAGGCTCGGCAAGCGCCGCCCCGGACAAGAGCAACAGGGCAGCGACGGAGTACAGAGTCTTCATGGCAGTCTCCTTAGTGTCTGGCGCGATGGGGGTGGCTTGTGCGTCGCGCCCCGCAGAAGCCAATCAGGAGCAACGGCGTTCTTCACCTGTGGAAAGGAATCCATGATGTTCCAGAACTCCCACCCTCGGGATTCATTTTGATTTTTGGGTAGCTGGCCGAGAGGTGCTCCGCACGAGCGCGGCTGGGTAAGATGTCGGCTTGGGGCGAACATCCTCCTCTCGAAAGTCCAGGCAGGGAGGGCGGTTCAACGTTGCTGCATGCGACGAGCGTACAATCGCTTCGCAGTCCTCGCGAGCGAACTCCAATAGTTTGCACGCCGAGTCGGGAATTGAGCTCACTATTGGGCGACCAGTAACATCAACGGGGTAGCAGATATCGTAACGGTTGCCTGTTTCACCTGGCGTGAAAGTGGGCCCGCGCTCAGCGTTGGCACAGCCACAAAGACTCAGGCATATGATCGGCGCGCCAACCCACCAGACTACCGTGTTCATTCCAAGCTCCATGGTTGAAACCGAGACCCTGTTTAGGCTGCCTCGCGGTGGTCTCGCCCAGACGTGCGAACGGTCTCGCAATCGCGGGAGCAAAGAAGCCTCAGTAGACGCCGCGGTTAGGGCGCTTCTCGATTGCTTAGTCTCCGTAGCGAGATCGATGTGAGCTCGGGCAGCTAACTGAAGAATGCCGTGCATCATCTACGATTACGCGCCGCCGCCATCGGACTGTCGGCGGTATTCGCAGTAGGCGCCGCGGTCCTCGAATCCTGCGGGGCAACTCGGAACGCACGCCCCGGCGACGAACTTCAAAGGGGGCCTGCAATACGAACCTGCCCTCTGTTCGAATGGCTGTCCGAGGCCAGCGGGACTGCCGAGAAGTAATCCTGCGACGACGCAGGTCCATAGCCGCTTCATAACGCCCCCGTTTCAGCGGCAGCCTGCACGCGCAGCATCCGTATTCATCCAGTCTGCCTCGAAGACATCCGGGCGCCTGCTGACGTTCACCAAGCGCTGCGGTCGCTCGACCGTGCCCCGCTTCTCTCACGCACCATCTGTGCTGCTAATGTCGGATGGTGCCGAATATTTGCTCTTTTCTGCCAACACGGCGGCCCGGTTCAGAGCTTCTTCGCCAGTAGAGATGCCCGAATCGCCTGACGCTTGGTCAGGCCGCGGCGTTTGGGCCTGGGCGGGCTGGTCGCGGGCGGATCATCGGGCGCCGGTTCCCGCAGCAGGTCAACCGGCTTCGCGTCAAGCGCGTTCGCGATTTCCCACAGGCTGACGACCGTCGGATTGCGCTTGCCGGCCTCCAGCCCGCTCAGGCCGAGATCAAGGCCGGCCGGATCCCGGAGGCCTGGGCCGACAAGCCGGCGAAGCTCGCCCAGAAGGACCGGGACGCGCGCTGGACCGTGAAGTGGTCGAAGGCGAGCCCGCCGCCGACGGTTCGCCTCGGGTCGATCTCGCTGTGCCGGCCTTCGGGTACAAGAACCACGTCGGCATCGACTGGCGCCACGGGCTGATCCGAACCTGGGCGGCGACGGACGCCGCCCGCCACGATGGCGCGCAACTGGCGAATCTCGTCACCGGGCGAACACCGGTAGCGGCGTCTGGGCTGATACGGCCTATCGCTCGAAGGCGAACGAGCAGCATCTGGCCGAGCGCGGCTTCGTCTCGCGCATCCACCGCAAGAAGCCTCCAGGCCGGCCCATGCCGGCCAACGTCGCCCGCGCGAACGGAGCCAAGTCGAAGGTTCGCAGCGCGGTCGAGCACGTCTTCGCCCGCCAGAAGGGGCCGATGGCTCTTGTCGTGCGAACGATCGGGATCGCCCGGGCGACCGTGAAGATCGACCTCGCAAACCTCGTCTACAACATGCGCCGCGCCACCTGGCTCACCCGGCAGCAAGCCATCCCGGCCTGAGCCGGTACAGGGAGACGCCCCCGCGCTCGGCGCTGACGGGCGATACTCAACTGGAACTGCTTGAAAGCCGCCACCTGTTCTTGCGCCAGTCCGCTCTCGTGGACCGTTTGAACGTGATCCTCCCCCGGTTCCGCGGACACCTCTGATACGCTCCATGTGGGCGAGGGACGGTGTCTGATGGTGAAGACGACGAGAGTTCACGCCCGAGTTCAAGCGGGAGGCCGTGGCGCTGTTGGAGAGCAGTGGTCGGCCGCAGATGCAGATCGCTGCCGAACTCGGGATCCAGCCCTCCATGCTGAGGCAATGGCGCACGACGGTGAACGGGGCCGCATTGCGGCCGCGACCGGCACATGTCGGCGCGTCGCCGCTCCTGCTCGGACATCCTCATCCCTCCCGCGAGCTTACCACAACCGAAT
>NZ_CAXTAZ010000078.1:0-13541 GCF_964242715.1 uncultured Enterovirga sp. | reverse complement strand
ATCCTGTTCCTGATCGCGGCCGGGCTGACGCTGATCTTCGGCGTCATGGACTTCATCAACCTGGCGCACGGCGTCCAATACATGGTCGGCGCCTATCTGACCGCCGCCTTTGCGGCCTGGACCGGAAGCTTTCTCGGCGGAATTCTGCTCGCCATGCCGACGGCCCTGGCATTCGGGCTTGTGCTCGAACTCGCGATCTTCCGGCACCTCTACGACCGCCCCCATCTCGACCAGGTGCTCGCGACTTTCGGAGTGATCATCTTCCTGAACGAGGGCGTGCGGCTCCTGTGGGGCTCGGCCCCGCTCTCCGTGCCCGTCCCCGAGAGCCTGTCCGGCTCGGTCGCGCTGTTCGGCGGGGTCAGCTACCCGACCTATCGGATCGCCATCATCGCGGCCGGGCTCGGCGTCGCGGCCGGGCTCCACCTCCTCATCAACTACACCCGGATCGGCATGCTGATCCGGGCGGGTGCCTCGAATGCCGCCATGGTCTCGGCGCTCGGCGTCAACATCCGGCTCCTCTTCACGCTCGTCTTCGGCTTCGGCGCCATGCTGGCCGGGTTCGCGGGCGCGATGGTGTCGCCGATCCTGTCGGTCGAGCCCGGGATGGGCGACAATGTCCTGATCCTCGCCTTCGTGGTGATCGTGATCGGCGGCATCGGCTCGATCCGGGGCGCCTTCCTGGCCGCGCTCCTGGTCGGGCTCGTCGACACGCTCGGCCGCTTCGTCGCCCCGAACCTGCTCCGGGCCCTGCTCGACCCCGCCGCCGCGAGCCAGACCGGCCGGGCCATCGCCCCCATGCTGATCTACATCCTGATGGCCGCGATCCTGTTCGCGCGCCCCTCGGGCCTTTTTCCGGCCAAGCGGTGAGCGCTCGGCCGGCCGGGATCGTTCTCCCCCTCCTCCTGTTCGCCGCCCTGGCCCTCGTGCCGCTCCTGGCGAAGCTCGGCCCCGAGAGCTTCATCCTGGCCATCATGACCCGGGTCGCGATCCTGGCGCTGGCCGCGATGTCGCTCGACCTCCTGATCGGCTATGGCGGCCTCGTCAGCTTCGGCCATGCCGCCTATCTCGGCATCGGCGCCTATGCGGTCGGCATCCTGTCGAGCCACGGGATCGAGGAGGCCGGGCTGCAACTCGCGGTCGGCCTCGCTGTCGCCGCGACCTTCGCCCTTGCGACCGGCGCGATCGCGCTCCGGACCGAGGGCGTCTACTTCATCATGATCACGCTTGCCTTCGGGCAGATGCTGTTCTTCCTCGCGACCTCGCTCGCGGCCTATGGCGGCGACGACGGCATGACGCTTTCGGGCCGGAGCCGCGTCTTCGGGACGGCGTTCCTCCGGACCGATCTCGGGCTCTACGTGGCGAGCTTCGCGGCCCTCGTGCTCGCCTACCTTCTCTGCCGCCGGATCACGGTCTCTCGCTTCGGACGGGTGGTCGCGGGGACGCGCGAGAACCGGGTCCGCATGGAGGCGATCGGGTTCTCGCCCTATCGATTCCAGCTCGTCGCCTACGTCATCGCCGGGACGATCGCGGGCCTCGCCGGGTTCCTGGCCGCGAACCAGACCGAATTCGTCTCGCCCGCCAGCATGAGCTGGCAGCGGTCGGGCGATCTCATTTTCATGGTCGTGCTCGGCGGGACCGGAACCCTCCACGGCGCCATCGCGGGCGCGGCGGCCTTCATCCTGATCGAGGAAGTGCTGTCGCATGTGACCGAGCATTGGCGGATCGTGTTCGGGCCGCTCCTGATCCTTGCGGTCCTGTTCGCACGGGGCGGCATCGCCGGCCTGTTCCGGCCGCGCGGGGCCTGACCGGCATGCTGCGGCTCGAAGGCCTCACCAAGAGCTACGGCGCCCTCCGGGTCACGGACGATGTCGACCTCGCGGTCGAGCCGGGGGAGTTGCGGGCCGTGATCGGACCGAACGGGGCCGGCAAGACGACGCTCGTCCACCAGATCTCCGGCCTCGCCCGGCCGGATCGCGGCCGCATCGTCTTCGACGGGCGAGAGATCGGCCACCTCGCGATGCCCGAACGCGTGCGACTCGGTCTGGCCCGCTCCTTCCAGATCACCTCGATCCTGCCCGGCTTCTCGGTCCGGGAGAATGTGGCTCTGGCCGTGCAGGCCTGTTCCGGGTCGAGCTTCCGCTTCTTCGGCGACGCGTCCCGGGAAGCCGGGCTGAACGAGGCCGCGACCGACCTCCTCGCGCGCTTCGGGCTGATCGGCCGGGACGCCGTGCCGGCCGGACGTCTCTCCTATGGGGAGAAGCGGCAGCTCGAACTCGCGATGGCTCTCGCGACCCGGCCGAAACTGCTCCTCCTCGACGAGCCGCTTGCCGGGACGAGCCACGCGGAATCCCGCCAAGTGGTCGAGACCCTGCGGGCACTGAAGGGCAAGGTCACGATCCTCCTCGTCGAGCACGACATGGAGGCCGTCTTCGCCCTCGCGGATCGGGTTTCGGTTCTGGTTTATGGCCGCGTGATCGCGACCGGGACGCCGTCGGAGATCCGGGCCGATCCCGAGGTTCGGGCCGCCTATCTCGGCGAGGAGGCGGCGTAATGCTGCTCGTCGAGGATCTGCACGCCGCCTACGGGCCCGCCCCGGTCCTGTTCGGCGTGTCGCTCTGGATCGGCGCCGGCGAGGTCGTGACGCTGCTCGGCCGGAACGGCATGGGCAAGACGACGACCGTCAAGGCCGTGATGGGCCTCCTGCCCGGACGGGGCCGGATCGAGTTCGGCGGCCGGCGGATTGCGGGCGAGCCGCCCTACCGCATCGCGAAGGCCGGGATCGGCCTCGTCCCGGAGGGCCGCCAGGTCTTTCCGACCCTCTCCGTCGAAGAGAACCTGGTCGCCACCTCGGCCGCGCGGCGCGGCGTGGCGCGCTGGAGCCTTCCCGAAATCTACGGCCTGTTTCCGCGCCTTGCCGAGCGGCGGCAGCATCTCGGCTCGCAGCTCTCCGGCGGCGAGCAGCAGATGCTCGCGATCGGGCGAGCGCTCATGACCAATCCGAGCCTCGTCATCTTGGACGAGGCGACCGAGGGGCTGGCGCCGCTCGTCCGTGCCGAGATCTGGTCGGTTCTCGCGACGCTGAAAGGGGAGGGGCTCTCTATCCTCCTCATCGACAAGAATATCGATGCGCTCGCCCGCCTCGCCGACCGGCACGTGGTGCTGGAAAAGGGTCGCGTGGTCTGGACCGGCGGCAGCCGGGACCTCGTCGCCGATCCGACCTTACGGGATCGCTACCTGCACGTCTGAACGCGCCCGCCTCTCGTCCGCGTCAGGGCCGGGACGCGAGCGCGGCGCCGCCATGTTTCCGGAGCTGGAAGGCGAAGCCGATCAGCATTGCCCCGAAGACGAGCGCATAGGCGCCGAGCCACAGCGTGAGAACGACCGCGCCGGTGACGGGCGAGATCGCGAGCAGAATGCCGAAGAGGATCGAGACCACGCCCGAGATGACGAGCAGCCAGCGGCCGTGGTCGAGGTGAAGCTGGAAGGCCGCGACCGTCATGAACCCGCCCGAGACGATGGACCAGATCGCGATCAGGTAGACGACGAAGACGACCGCAGCGCCCGGGCTCGCCATCGCGGCAATGGCCGCCAGGATGTTGACCAGGCCCTCGAGGATGAGAAAGCCCCAGCGCTCATGCTTCTGGGCGGCCCGGATGCCGGCCACGATGGCGAAGACGCCATCGACGAAGAGATAGGCGGCGAACACCACGACCAGCGTCGCGAGGCTCAGGCCCGGCATCGCGAAGGTCAGCGCGCCGAACAGGACGGCGAAGGCGCCCCGCAGGGCGACAACCCACCAGTTCCGCGCCAGCACGGCATTCCGCGCATCCGTCCGCGAGGCGTCGGATGGACTGGAAGACGAAAGGGATGTCGGGCTCATCGACGGGATTCCTCGGCCGCGACCTGCGACATGACCAGGATACGCGTCGCTGCCGCGCAGGTTCCCGCAAGACCGATGTGCCGGGCGCGAGGACGTTCGGCCCAGGAGGCTGTGCCCTACGCGCAGCCTCATCTCAGATCCAGCCGCGATGCTCGTCGGGGCTTGGCAGCCTTCCTTGCGGCGTCAGCCCATCCACGACTTGCGGCAGGGCGTGGCTGAGCTGGGACAGGAGATCGTCGCGTTCGAGGCCGGTCTGGCGTGACAGTTCCTCGACCGTGTCCGACCCGAGCGCCTGATCGAGCTCGTGCGGCGCGATCGCCTGGTTCTGGCCCGGCCCGATCCAGGAGTTCATCGCCCCACCCTGTCCGTTCTGGCTGAAGCGGTCCGCCAGCCCATCGAGGCCGGTGCCGACGAGCGACCCGAAGCCACCCTGCCGGCCGGTCCCGCCTCCGGATGCTGCCGACCCGCCCGGACCATCGAGGAGGGACCCGATCGAATTCAGGAACCCGCTGTCACCCTGGCCACCTCCGCCCCGCCGCTGCGGCGCGTATCGGGGCTGCTCCTCGTCCTCGCTCAGCTCGTCGTCAAAGGGCTCCAGGCCCATCCGGGCATCGTCGTCCGGTGCGTCGTAGCGGCGCCGGACGGTCTCTGCCGCCGCACCGCCCTGTCCCGTGATCTTGCCGAAGACGTCCTGCAGCACCGATCCAGAGCCGCCGGCGCCGCTGTTCATGTGCTTCGAGGCCAAGAGTGAGAGCAGCGCCATGACGAGCGGCGAGTATTTTCCGGCCGCGCCGCCGAGAAGGTCACCCAGGCCGCCGCCCATCGGCCCGGCCCCGGCGCCGGGTTGCGGTCGGGATCGATCGGCCTGGCCGCCCGCCATGTTGCCGATCACCTGTCCGAGCACCTGATCCAAGAGACCCATGGTCGTTGTCCGCCTGTTCGGGCGATCAACGGGCCCGGGGCGGGTTGGTTGCTTTGTCGCAGCCGCCCAGTGCTCTGACACCGGGAAACAACAGCGGCCGAAACACTCTCGAAACCATCTTCGGCCACGTAGACAAGGCAGGCCGGGTCCGAAACAAGAGCGGCGCCCATCATGGCCGGACCGCATGCGCGGGGCGCGGGGCGCTTGCCCCTGGGAGAGACGAATGATCATCACGCGTCGAGCCTTCACGGGCGGCCTCGCGGCGGCCGGCCTCGTGACCGCTTCCGAGTCCTTCGCGCAGGAGGCTCCGCCCGCCGATTGGAACAGCTATTACGGGCCCGAGACCGAGGATCACGGCAAGGTCTATCGCTCGACGAACTTCGCCAGGATCGATGGCAAGTGGCGCCGGCAGCTGGTGAAATACACATCGACCGAGCCACAGGGTACGGTCGTCGTCGATACGCGCGACCACCACCTCTACGTCATCTTCGAGAACCAGACCGCGCTCCGCTACGGCGTCGGCGTCGGCCGCGAAGGCTTCCAATGGTTCGGGCGTGCCACCATCGACCGCCGGGCGTTGTGGCCGAACTGGACGCCGCCGCCCGAGATGCTGAAGCGCCGGCCCGACTTGCCCCGTTACATGGTCGGTGGTCCCGACAACCCGATGGGCGCGCGCGCGCTCTACCTCTATCGGGACGGCCGCGACACCGGCTACCGCCTGCATGGCACGAACGAGCCCTGGTCCATCGGCAGCGACGGGTCATCCGGCTGCATCCGCATGCTGACCGAGGATGTCATGGACCTGTACCAGCGCTGCCCGATCGGCACGAAGGTGCTGGTCCTGAAGCATCTCGGCTCGCCGGACGCGACCTGACCGGGCGACTGACCAAGATCAAGAGAGCCGCCCGACCGAGGCGGCGAATGGGGCACATGATGGTACGATCGACCCGAGCCCGGCCTTTCGCCAAGGCCGCCCTCGCGGCCGCGACGGCGCTGATGCTGTCCGGCTGCCTCGACTCGGTCCAGCGGCCGAGCGTGGTGGCGAATGTCAACGCGGCGCCGGACCTTCCCGGAGGCGGCAGCGAGGATTTCGTCGTCAATGTCGGCCGCCGGACCTATTTCCGCGAAGCGGCGACCGATCTCGACTCGGTGGCCAAGGACACGCTCGACAAGCAGGCCGAGTGGCTGAAGCGCTATCCGCGCTGGAAGGTGAAGATCCAGGGCTTCGCCGACGACCCGGGCTCCAAGGAGGCGAATGTCTCCGTCTCCACGAAACGGGCTCAGTCCGTCCGGGCCTATCTCGTGGCCCAGGGCGTCTCCCCCGACCGGATCTATGCCAAGGGCTATGGGCGCGAGCGGCTGGTGCGCGATTGCGCCGACCTGTCCTGCAAGTCGCAGAACCGGCGTGTGATCACCAATCTCGAAGGCGACCGCGACCTCTAAAATCCCTCCCGTCATTCCGGGGCCGCGAAGCGGAACCCGGAACCCACGGAAGGGCGCCGGACGGAAGCGATCCACGGGTGGTGCGAGCCATGGGTTCGGGGTTCTCGCTGCGCGAGACGCGGAATGACAGTCTCGTGTCCGATCCCGGCTGAGACGTAGCCGGGTCGGTAGCCATCCCGGATGCCCCATGCTTGATGGGCCCAACACAACCGGATGCGCCCGACCATGACCGAACCGCACATCAGCCGCCGCAGGATGCTCGGCACGGCGGCCCTCGCCGGGGCCGGCGCGGGTCTCGTTGCGGCGCCCGCCATCGCCCAGACCGTGCCGAACGTGCGCTGGCGTTTGACCTCGAGCTTCCCGAAGCAGCTCGACACGATCTACGGCACCGCCCAGATGCTGGCGAAATACGTCTCGGACGCAACCGACGGCGGTTTCCAGATCCAGACCTTCTCGGCCGGTGAGCTCGTGCCGGGCCTCCAGGCGCTCGACGCGGTCCAGAACGGGGCCATCGAATGCGCCCACACGCCGCTCTACTTCTATGTCGGCAAGGAGCCCGCGATGGCGCTCGGGACGGGCATCCCGTTCGGGCTCAATGCGCGGCACCAGCATGCCTGGTGGCATTTCGGCGACGGCGAGAAGATCATCAACGAGGCCATGGCCCGCTACGGCACCGTCTCCTTCGCTTGCGGTAGTTCCGGCACCCAGATGGGAGGCTTCTTCCGCAAGGAACTGAAATCGGTCGAGGATTTGAAGGGGCTGAAATTCCGCATCGGGGGTCTCGGCGGCCAGGTCCTGGCGAAGCTCGGCGTCGTGCCGCAGCAGATCGCAGGCGGCGACGTCTATCCGGCACTGGAGCGCGGCACGCTCGACGCGGCGGAGTTCGTCGGCCCTTACGACGACGAGAAGCTCGGCCTCTCGCAGGTCGCGAGATATTATTACGCGCCCGGTTGGTGGGAGGGCGGCGCCATGCTGCACCTCGTGGTGAACCAGGCGAAATGGGCCGCGCTGCCGAAGACCTATCAGGCGATCCTGGCGAATGCCTGCGAGGCGGCCAACAACTGGATGCTGGCGAAATACGACTACGTGAACGCCCCCGCCCTTCGCCGGATGCTCGGCAAGGGCACCGAGCTCAGGATCTTCCCAGCCTCGATCATGGAGGCCTCGCTCCGGGCAGCGAACGAGCTCTATGCGGAGTTGTCGGAGAAGAGCCCGGACTTCAAGAAGGGCTACGATTCCATGGTCGCCTATCGGGCGGACGTCCTGCCGTGGTGGCAGTTGAACGAGTTCAACTACGACAGCTTCATGGTCCGCACGCGCGGCAGGATCTGACGCCCCCGTCGAGAGCCGCCGCGACATAGCGCTTCCAGTCGCCGAACGGGCACTCTACTCTCCCGCCATAAGAATGACGGGAGGATTCGATGAGGCCCATTCAGCCAGCCCTGAGAATGATGTCGCTCGCCGCGGCGCTCGCGGCGGTGCCGGCCGTGGCGCAGGATTCCCCGGACCTGCACGGCTTTTCGGCGGAGCGGCTCGCCCGGATCGGGCCGGCCATGAAGGCCGAGATCGGGAAGGACGTCGTCCCGGGCGCCGTCACCCTGATCGCCCGCAACGGCAAGATCGTCCATTTCGAGGCGCACGGCTTCCTGGATGCCGCGAAGACGAAGCCGATGGGCCGCGACGCCGTCTTCCGCGGCTTCTCGATGACGAAGCCGATCGTCTCGGTGGCCGCCATGGCGCTGATCGAGCAGGGCCGGCTCAGCCTGCGCGACCCGATCTCCCAGTACTTTCCGGCCTTCAAGGACATGAAGGTCTACTCCGAGATCCGCGACGAGCGCGGCCGCACGAGCCGCGTGGCCTTGCCCGCCAAGCGCCCGATCCTCGTCTGGGACCTCCTGCGCCACACCGCCGGCTTCACCTATGCCGGTTCGGCGCCCTTTCCCGAGATGAAGGAGCTGTACGAGAAGGCGGATGTCGAATCGCGCGACGCGGACCTCTCGAACGAAGAGTTCATCACGCGGCTGGCCGCCATCCCGCTCGCCTATGAGCCGGGCACCCGCTGGGAATATTCGGTCGCGACGGACGTCCTCGGCCTGCTCGTCGAGAAGGTCGCCGGCAAGCGGCTCGATCAGCATCTCGATGAGACCATCTTCCGGCCGCTCAAGATGACGGAGACGAGCTTCCAGGCGAAGCCCGAACAGATCGCAAGGCTCGCCGACGCGCTCGATGCCGACCCCCTCAAGGTGCGCTCGTGGAAGGACGCCCGGGTCGAGGCCGATCCCGGCAAGCGCTATCTTCGGGGCGGCGCCGGTGCGGTGTTCACGGCCGAGGATTATTTCCGCTTCGCCCAGATGGTGCTGAACGGCGGCCAGCTCGACGGCGCCCGCATCCTGTCGCGCGAGACCGTCGAGTTCATGCTGTCGAACCACATCCAGGGTCTCGAGGGGACGCCGTTCCCGACCACCGGACCGGGCTATGGCTTCGGGCTCGGCTGGGGCGTGCGGCTCGACGAGGGCGGGGCCTATGCACCGGGGTCGAAGGGCGACGCCATGTGGGCGGGCGCCGGCGGCACGAGCTTCACGGTCGATCCGAAGGAGAAGATCGTCGGGGTGTTCCTCTCGGCCGGACCGAACACGCGCCAGCACACCCGCTTCCTGTTCAAGAACATGCTCTACGGCGCGCTGGTGCAATAGCCCGGGCGCCGAACCACTGAGAGAGGGCGCCGGGAAGCCGGCGGCTGGCGGTCTTTTTGCTAGTCGTCGGGAATGCCGACACGAACAAGAGCCGGAGATCACAACCTGATGACGCGACACCTTCACTGCCTCCTCGCCGCGGGTGCCTTGGCGCTGACGGCAGGTTCGGCCCTCGCCCAAGGTGCCCCGCCTCGCAAGGGCGGCGTTCTTCACGCGATCGTCACACCGGAGCCGCCGAGCCTGATGGTCGGTCTCGTCCACAACGGACCGACCCAAACCGTCGCGGGCAACATCTACGAATCCCTCCTCCGCTACGACGAGAAGCTCGAACCGCAGCCCTCGCTGGCCGAATCGTGGGAGATCTCGCCCGACCAGAAGACCTACACCTTCCGGCTGCGCCGCAACGCCAAGTGGCATGACGGCAAGCCCTTCACGGCCGACGACGTCGTCTTCTCGCTCGACGTCTTCCACCGCGCGACGCATCCACGGATGCGCCCGATCCTCGCCGCCCAGGTGGACAGGATCGAGAAGGTGGACGAGTTCACGGTCCGGATCGTCCTCAAGCAGCCCTTCGGTCCGATCCTGTCGATCTTCGAGCCGGGCTCGGCCACGATGGTGCCGAAGCACATCTACGAGGGCACCGACTTCCGCACGAACCCGATGAACAACACGCCGATCGGCACCGGGCCGATGAAGCTGAAGGAATGGCGGCGCGGCGCGTTCATCCACCTCGTCCGGAACGAGGATTACTATCTGCCGGGCAAGCCCTCGCTGGACGAGGTCTATTTCCAGATCGTCCCGGACGCGGCCGCCCGCGCTGTCGCCTACGAGAAAGGCCAGGTCGACCTCCTGACCGGCGGCTCGGTCGAGGTGTTCGACATCGCGCGACTGGCCAAGCTGCCGAATAGCTGTGTGACGACCAAGGGCTGGGAGATGTTCGCCCCCGTCGGGATGGTGATCGTGAATCTCCGGAACGGGCCGCTCGCCAAGAAGGAGTTCCGGCAGGCGCTGATGCACGCCATCGACCGCGAATTCTCGAAGGACGTGGTCTGGTCCGGCTACGCCAAGGTTTCCACGGGACCGCTGAACGCGAAGACCAAGTTCTACACCGACGACGTCCCGAAATACCCGTTCGACGTGAAGAAGGCGAAGGAGCTGATCGCCAAGTCCGGTTACAAGGGCGAGCCGATCCGGCTCCTCGGCCTTCCCTATGGCGAGACCTGGAGCCGCTGGACCGAGCAGGTGAAGCAGAACCTGGAAGAGGCGGGGATCAAGATCCAGCTCGAGACGAGCGACGTCGCCGGCTGGAACAAGCGCATGGGCGAATGGGATTTCGACCTCTCCTTCAACTATCCCTACCAGTATGGCGACCCGGCACTCGGCGTTGCCCGCCAATACATCTCCGCGAATATCGTCAAGGGTTCGCCCTTCGTGAATAATGGCGGCTATTCCAATCCGGAGGTCGACCGGCTCTTCGCAGAGGCCGCGAATGCCCCGTCCGAGAAGCGGCCCGACCTCTACAAGAAGGTGCAGCAGATCCTGGTCGAGGACGTGCCGATCCTTTGGCTGACCGACATGGAATTCCCGACGGTCCATCGCTGCAGCGTCAAGGATTTCGCGACGACGGCGATCGGGGTCAATGACGGACTGCGCGACGCCCGCAAGGAGTAGCGCGCTCTCACGGTCCGCTCACCCCGGCGAAAGCCGGGGTCCAGCAGCCTGGATCCCGGCTTCCGCCGGATGAGCGGATTGGCCTGGAAGGACGCGATGCGCGCAGGTTCGCGGGACGGCCTGATGCGCCCCCGAGGAGGACGAATATGGATCTGGTGAGCGAACGAACCGAGGAGCTGCAGGACCCGGCCGACCTTCGGGAGCATTTCGGCCCGATCAACCCGCTTGCCCAGTACAAGGTGCAGACGCGGCTCGACCATTTCTGCCGCGACTTCATCGCGCTCTCGCCCTTCCTGGTGATGGCGAGTTCGGACGGGAACGGGGGGGCGGACGCCTCCCCGCGCGGCGACGCGCCGGGTTTCGTCCGGGTGGTCGACGATGTGACGCTGCTGATCCCGGACCGCCGGGGCAACAACCGGGTCGACAGCTTCGGCAACGTACTCCGCTCGCCGGGCGTGGGCCTGATCTTCCTCGCACCGGGCATCAACGAGACCCTCCGGGTCAACGGCACGGCCCGGATCACCCGCGACGCGGCCTTGCTCGAGCCCCTCACCGCTCAGGGCAAGGTGCCGACGATCGGCCTCCTGGTCGATGTCGAGGAGGTGTTCTTCCATTGCGGCAAGGCGCTGATGCGCTCGAAGCTCTGGGACCCGACCACGCAGGTCGACCGCATGCGCTTCCCGAGTCTCGGCCGCATCATCGCGGAGCAGACGCAGCGTATCGAGGTCGAGGCGGCCGAGACGATGATGGAAGAGGGGTATCGGACTCGGTTGTATTAGGAGCGCTTGACCGGCGAGGGGCTTTCAGCCCCTGCTGGCGGATGGGCGATCTGAGCTGTGACAGCCAACCTCCTGCTCGCAATCCAACGCCGGCGTGTCGCGCTCCGAGGCGGCGAGACTGACACGCCCCGATCGCTCTGGTCGGTCCGCCACTCACGACGGCGTTGCACAATCCTGGTGACGTTGCGTCCGGTTTTCTATTCAATCTCTGGTAGTGACGTGCTACCCAGGCTGGGTCCGCTGTTTTGATCACGTTGAGGTCGATGGTGAGCATTGCCCTGGATGTGGCCTGGTTCGACTTCGTTGACATGGTGTCGAGGCGGGCGGATGGCACATGGCTTTTTCGAGGGCATGCAGACGCGTCCTGGAACTTAATGCCTGCCATCGCGCGGCCCGAGGCGACGGGACCGAGCGGCTATAGTCCGGGCGACGAGAGGCAGCTCTTCGCCGATTTCCGACGAGAGGCTATGCGATTCGAAGCTCGACCTAGCACATTAATGGTCTCGCTTGCGGTGGCCCAACATCACGGGTTGCCTACGCGCCTCCTCGACTGGTCGACGAATCCGCTGGTGGCGGCCTGGTTCGCCGTAGCGGACGAGCGGTCGACAGTGGCAGGAGCGGTCCATATGCTGCGGGTAGATCCGGCTGCCATATTCGAGATCGACGACCCCTTCCGGGCGGGATTGGCAAACCCGGTCCTGACCCGTGTCCCGCCCGAGGCGGCGCGTATCACCGCGCAGGAAGGACTCTTTTCGCTTCATGCGAACCCGCAGGTGCCATGGGTGCCGGGCGGTCCGCACGCAGCGCACGTCGTGTTCAACGTTCCGGGGTCGGCGAAGCCCTTTTTTCGACAGGTACTGAATGTATGCGGATTCAACCGAGCCAAGCTCATGAGCGACCTCGAGGGCTTATGCGGCACGCTCGCTTGGAGATATCGGACACGGTAGTAGAGGTGAGCGATGGCCAGCTATGAACAAGGTTCAGCACGGCGACAGACCCGGTATTCTGACGATGTCGACGTCGACTGGGCGCCGGGGACAGTCCCTGTCCTGCCGCTGTCGGAGCAGCTAACATCCGACTCTGGTCAGGGCCTCCGCGCCGTGGTCATGTGGTCTGGAGCGCAGCTCGTGCCTGACACCGACCGTGACGTCGTTGCCCCCGATCCCGGCGAACCCTCTCAGGCGTCCGAGTGTAACGACGACGTGTTCTCGTCAGAGTCGAGCGCGTTTACGTCTCCTTATCGTGAATCTGCTCGACTGGATCTCACCGTCGATGGCGGTCGAGGGAACCTCGAACCATCACCCGCCCCGTGCGTTCTCCGTGCGCACTCACCGGAGCAGGAACCCATGACTCCGCTGCTGGTGGAACTCGCCGAAGCAACTCGAGCCTATCCGTTGACGGAGGCACCCGCCTGGCGGGCCCTCAGGGATGAATGGGGCGATGTCGACGTTTTTGCCATCGAGAGTTTGCCGCTGACCTTCGACCTCACTGACGCCAGCTTCGCAGGCCGAGCGCGCGTTCTGGCTGACGTATACCGGGCATCGAACGGCCAGCGGGAATTTGTCGAATCCCGGGTGATCGATGCCCGAGTGTTCGGCCGTATCGAGACGGGCGGTTCTCCTCGGATTGAACGCTTCCAGTTCGTCGACCTCGCGCCCCGCTCTCATTGAGGCACTACCCCTTCTTCCGTCCCCGCCACGCCTGTTTTGCACCGCTGATCCCACCTGTCGAGCGCGGCGCGGGGCGAAGCGGCAGCGGGCCGTCGTGCAGCGGCAGCTCGCGGGCATGCGGGCCCATCTCGTCGAGGCTGGGCTTGCGCGGGGCCGAGTCGCGGCCGGGCTTCGGAAAGCCCTTGCCGACGGCCTGGGCGCGGCCGGTCGAGCGCGGGCCGGCATAGCGGCCGGCGGACTGCTCGACATCGCCCTGCGAGGCCTTCGGGTCGATGCCGAGGGTGAGCTCGGTCATTTGCAGGCGCTTGAGTTCGTCGCGAAGGCGGGCCGCCTCTTCGAAATTCAGGTCCGCGGCCGCGGCCCTCATCCGCTTCTCGAGGTCGGCGATCACGGCCTTGAGGTTGTGGCCGATGGTGATCGCCTGGTCGGCCATGCCCGTGTCGACCCGGACGTGGTCGCGCTCGTAGACCGAGTCCAGGATGT
>NZ_CAXTAZ010000077.1:0-14421 GCF_964242715.1 uncultured Enterovirga sp. | reverse complement strand
CGACGTTCAGGTCGTGGCTGATGAAGATGTAGGTCAGGCCGAACTCGTCCTTGAGATCGAGGAGCAGGTTCAGGACCTGCGCCTCCACCGACTTGTCGAGCGCCGAGACGGCCTCGTCCAGGATCACCAGCCGGGGCTGGAGCGCGAGGGCGCGCGCGATGTTGACGCGCTGGCGCTGGCCGCCGGACAGCTCATGCGGGTAGCGCCCGGCGAAACGTCCGGGATCGAGCCCGACCCGCGCCAGTAGGTCCCTCGCCCGGGCCACGGCCTCGCGGTGCGCGACGCCGTGGACCTTCGGGCCGAAGGCGACCGAGGTCTCGACCGTGAGCCGGGGGTTCAGCGACGAGTAGCTGTCCTGGAACACCATCTGGGTCTGGCGTCGGAATTCGGTCACGCTCAGCGCCGACGATCCCACCTTCTCGCCGTCGAAGATGATGTCGCCCGCAGTCGGGTCGATGAGATGCAGGAGGAGGCGCGCCGTGGTCGACTTGCCGCAGCCGGATTCGCCGACGACGCCCAGCGTCTCGCCCTTCATGACCTCGAAATCGATGCCGTCCACGGCCCGCACCTGTGCGCTCACCCCCCCGAGGAGGCCCTTTCGAACCGGGAAATGCTTGAGAAGGCCGCGCACGGTGAGGATCGGCTGGGCTGGGCCGCCGCGGTCGAGGGGAGATGGCCGCGCGGGGTTCATGCCTTCCTCTTGCCCTTGAGGAGCACCGGGGCCGTGACGACCGGGCGTGGCTTCCTCGGTCGGTTCTCGGGCCGGAGGGCGACCCGAATCCTGACCAGCACGGCGTCGATGGAGGTGATCACCTCGCGATTGGTGAAACGCATCACGCGAAAGCCGTGACGCTCGAGTTCGGCCGTCCGGAGAAGGTCGGTCTCGCTTGGCTCGGTGAGGCCATGCTGGCCGCCGTCGTCCAGCTCGAGGATGAGCCTCGCCGGCACGCAGCAGAATTCGGCGACATAGGGCCCGAGCGACACCTGGCGCTGGAACTTGGCCTCCCTCTCGGGAAGGTTGCGCAGATGCCACCAGAGCTTCTTCTCGGGTTCCCTCAGAGACCCGCGCAGCCCGCGGGGCTTGCTGCGGGCCCGATGGTCGGGAGCGTCCCCGGGATCGGAGATGTCGGAGGCGGACACCGGTCAGGCCTTGACCGGATGCAGACGCAACGAGGACGCCTGATCCCTCCCCGGAGGGGAGGGCCGAGTCGGCGAAGCCGAACCGGGGTGGGGACACGGGGCTGAGGCTGTCCCCGCCCCGGTTCGAAGCTGTGCTCCGACTCGCCCTCCCCTCCAGGGAGGGATCGGCGCGGCGAGTCTTGCGGAGCTCACTGCTTCACCTCCATGGCGGAGCGGAGGCCGTCGGCCAGGAGGTTGAAGGCGATCGAGGTGATGAAGATCATGACGCCCGGCAGGGCGGCGAGCCAGGGCTGGACGTAGATCGCGGTCCGCAGCGTGTTCAGCATGAGACCCCATTCGGGCTCGGGCGGGCGGACGCCGAGGCCGAGGAA
The DNA here is from genome assembly GCF_964242715.1 of uncultured Enterovirga sp. NCBI lineage: Bacteria > Pseudomonadati > Pseudomonadota > Alphaproteobacteria > Hyphomicrobiales > Methylobacteriaceae > Enterovirga > uncultured Enterovirga sp. The sequence continues at coordinate 12,910 of NZ_CAXTAZ010000077.1, read as the reverse complement.
AGACAGGCCGGAGGCGAGGATCATCGAGACCGAGATCAGGCTCGTGGCATAGACGAAGATTGGGCTCAGCACATTGCCGAGGACGTGCACCCTGACGATCGTGAACCCGCCGGCGCCCGAGGCGCGGGCGGCCTCCACGAAGTCGCGGGTGCGAACCTGCGTCGTCACGGCTTCGGCTACGCGCGCGATCTGCGGTACGAAGACGATGGTGAGCGAGACGAGCGCGTTGCCGAGTCCGGCGCCGAGCGCGCCCGAGAGCGCGACGGCGAGCAGCACGGACGGGAAGGCGTAGAAGACGTCGATCGTCCGCATGATCGACGTGTTCACCCAGCCCCCGACATAGCCGGCCAGGATGCCGATGGCGGAGCCGATGAAGAAGGCGACGATGACGGGCGTGATACCCATGAAGAGCGACAGCCGCGCGCCGTAGATCAGCCGGGTGAGCATGTCGCGGCCGAGTTCGTCCGAGCCGAGCGGAAAGCCGGGCGTGCCGATCGGCCTGAGCCGCCGGATCGTGGAGGTCCGGAACGGGTCGGCCGGCGCCACGTATTCCGCGAAGATGGCCATCAGGATCAGGGCCAGGATCACGAGGGCGGCCCCGATCGCGACCGGGTCGCGGCGAAGGCGGCGCCCGACGCCCGACCAATAGCCCGCGGTGCGGGCCGGCAGCGGCTCGACGATGCTGGTTTGGGCGATCGCGGCCATCCTCAGCTCCGCTGGATGCGGGGGTCGAGCGAGGTCTGCACCACGTCGACGAGGAGGTTCAGGATCACGAAGAACAGGGCGAGGACGAGGATCGTCCCCTGCAGGAGCGGCAGGTCGCGCTGGAAGATGGCCGCGTTGAGGAGGAAGCCGGTGCCGGGCCAGGAGAACACCGTCTCGATCAGGATCGAGCCGCCGAGCAGGTAGCCGAGCTGCAGCCCCATCACGGCGAGTGCGGTCGGGGCGGCATTCTTCACGACGTGCCTGAAGATGCCGAGATCGGTCAGGCCCTTGGCCCGGAGGCCGACCACGAATTCCTGCGCCAGGATGTCGGCCACGAGCGCCCGGACGGTGCGGGCGACGATTCCCATCGGGATCACCGACATGGTGACGGCCGGCAGGATCATGTGGCGGAAGGAATCCCAAGGCCCGCCCTCGTCACCGGCGCCGGTCGGCGGAAGCCAGCCGAGGACCGAGGAGAAGATGATCACCAGCACCATGCCGAGCCAGTAATGCGGCACGCTCACGCCGAGGACGGAGAGCGCCGAGGCGGCCCGGTCCACGAGCGAGTCGCGGAAGTACCCGGCGACGAAGCCGAACAGGCAGCCGAAGAAGAAGCCGATCGCGGTGGCCAGCACGGAGAGGCGGAGGGTAAAGCCGACGGCTTTCATCACCTCGCCCGTGACCGGCCGCCCGGTCGCGATCGAGGTGCCGAGATCGCCGTGAAAGGCTCGCCAGAGCCAGCGCACGAATTGCTCCGGATAGGACCGGTCGAAGCCGTAGAGCGTCCGCAGCATGCGCTGCAGCTCGACCGAGGCGTCCGGCGGCAGTACCGAGACGAGCGGGTCGCCCGGCGCGATATGGACGAGCGCGAAGCAGACGAGCGACACCCCGAACAGGATCGGCACCGTGTAGACGACGCGCCGGGCGAGATAGGCGAGCATCTAGGCGAGTCCTGCCCGCCTCCGTCGCGGCCCCCCTCCACCGGGCTTCGCCCGGTCCCCCTCCCCCAAAGGGGGAGGAGACACGCGACCCCAGCTTTCGGATATCGGGCAACGCTCGCCGTGGCCGCACCGTCTCCTCCCCCTCTGGGGGAGGGGGACCGCCCGAAGGGCGGTGGAGGGGGCACCGGTTCGCACGCCCGTCATCACTCCATCGACATCGTGGCGATGTCGATGAACCAGCTCTGGGGCTGCACGACGCCCTTGACCTTGGCGGACATGGCGCGGGGGCCGACGTCGTGGGCGATCCAGATGAAGGGCGCCTCCTCGACGATGCGGGCGTGGAGCTTGGCGAGCGCCGTGTCCCGGGCCTTGTCGTCGAACGTCGTGCGGGCATCCGCGATCAGCTTGTCGAACTCGTCCGAGCCGAAGTAGCCCCAGTTGTTGGAGACGGGCGGGAAGGCCTTGGTCGAGGTGAAGCGGACCATGCCGAAGAACGGGTCCATGGCCGCGTAGGTCACGTTGATGGCGTTCGCGCCGCGGGCGGACGGGTCCTTCGCGCCCTGGCGCCAGTTCGTGAACAGCGTGTTCCACTCGATCACGTCGAGCTCGACGTCGAAGTAGCAGTCCTTCAGGGCCTGCTGGACGTATTCGTTCATCGGGATCGGCATCATCTGGCCGGAACCCGAGGCCGAGGTCTGCACCTTCACCTTGAGCGGCTTCGAGGCCGAGAAGCCGGCGTCGGTCATGAGCTTCTTGGCCGCCGCCGGGTCGTACTTGATCTTGAAGGACGGATTGCCGTTCCAGGGGTGGCCTTCCTCGTAGGTTGCTGTGGCCTCGGCCATGAGGCCGTTCAGAGCCTCCTTCAGCTCCGTCCGGTTCACGCACAAATTCGCGGCATGCCGGACGCGCTTGTCGAGCCAGGGCGATCCCTCGGCGAAGGAGAGCTGCCATGGCCAAACGTGGGGCTGGGCGTTCTGGTAGAGGGTGAAGCCGCGGCTCTTGATCTGCGAGAGGGCGTCGGGCGCCGGCGCCTCGATCCAGTCGACCTGGCCCGACAGGAGGGCCGCGGTACGGGCATTTGCCTCAGGAAGAGGCAGAAGCACCACGCGCGGGATCTTCGGCCGGCGCTTCTCGTCCCAATAGGCGGTGTTCGCGGCCAGTTCGAGCCGCTCGCGGGCCACGAAGCGCGTCACCCGGAACGGGCCGGAGCCGGACGGATCGGCGGCAAATGCCGTCCAGGCCTGTTTCGAGCGTTCGGCCGTGTCGGTGACCGAGGCCGGGACCGCCTTCAGCTTCGCCTCCCAATGGGTTGGCGAGGCCATGAACAGGTTCGTCAGGTTGATCGGCAGGAAGGCGTCGGGCTCGGCTGTCGTGAGTTCGACCGTCATCTCGTCGATCGCCCGGGCCGAGCGCAGCGTCGGCATGCGGGACGCCGTCACGCCGACCTGGCTCGGGTCGAAATGCGGGGCCGACTTGTCCAGCACCTTCTGGACGTTCCAAACGACGGCGGCGGCATTCACCGGCGACCCATCGTGGAATTTCGCCCCCGGCCGAAGCTTGAACTGCCACTTGGTCTTGTCGTCCGTGACCTTCCACTCGGTCGCGAGGCCCGGGAGGAGGGTCGAGGCCTCTTTCTCCTTGGTCAGGTCCCACTGCGTCAGCGCATCGTAAATCGGGATGCCGGTGAAGCGGTTGCCCTCGAAGCCCTGGTCGGGCTGCCCCAGCGTGCGGGGGATGTCGCCCGCCGTCATGGCGATGCGCAGCACCTTCTCCTGCGCCGTTGCGGCTCCGGCCAACCCGGCCACCGCGACGATCCCAACTCCCAGCGTCAAACCCCAGCGCGAACCCATTCTTGTCCCTCCCGGGCGACGAACCGCTTCGGCCTCGCCTTCAGACCATCCGTGGTCAGCAATGGACATGCCAGCCCCGGCGGACACAGCTTAACCGAGACCGCGGGGGCTGGAAGGACCGTTCTTGCTTCTCTCCGCTCACCCCGACGAAAGTCGGGGCCCAGTTCCCGCTCCCGGGTGCCGGCTTTCGCGGGCGGAAGCGGAACGGTCCGACGAACTCGCTATGATGGCCCCATGCGCCTCCTCCTCATCAACCCGAACACCACGCCCGAGATCACCGACCTCGTCGCCCGGCATGCACGACGGATCCTGCGGGACGAGGCCGAGATCACGGCCGTCACCGGCCGGTTCGGCGCCCGCTACGTTGCGGGCCGGGCCGCCTACGCGGTCGCGTCGCACGCAGCGCTCGATGCCTGCGCGGAGCACGGCCAGGGCCACGACGCCGTTCTGCTGGCCTGTTTCGGCGATCCCGGGCTCGAGGCGCTGAAGGAGATCTCGCCCGTGCCGGTCGTCGGCATGGCGGAGGCCTCGTGCCACATGGCCTGCCTCCTCGGGCGCCGCTTCGCCATCGTCACCGGCGGCGAGCGCTGGGGACCGATGCTGCAGGATTTCGTCGCCGCACAGGGGCTCTCCCCGCGGATCGCCGCGATCCGCACGGTGGCGCCGAGCGGAGCCGCGATCGCGGGCGATCCGGACGGGGCGATGCAGGTCCTGGCCGAGGCATGCCGGAGTTGCGCCGAGAAGGATGGGGCGGACGTGGTCGTGCTTGGCGGTGCAGGCCTCGCGGGGTTGGCGGACCGAGTTGCCGAACGGGCGGGCGTGCCGGTCATCTGCTCGCTCGAGGCAGGGCTGCGGGCGACGATCGCCGCGGCGCGGCTCGGCTTCGGGCAGCCGCCCGACTCGGTTGCGACCGCGGCGTCGGCAGGTGTCGACAGCGTGGGGTTATCCGAGGCTCTGACTCGTGCCCTCGCCTACCCTCAGCGGATCGCCAGCCGGAGCCCGTAGGCGACGATCCCGACCGTCACGACTCCGGCCGCCCAAAGCCCGGTGAACCAGGCGAGGCGGACGAGCCAGGGCGGGAAACGCGGCGACCAGCTGGTGCCCGTCACCGCCGGGACCGGTCCGGGGCGGCGCGGCTCAGTGATAGCCGACCTCCGGATCGATCTTTCCGCGGAAGACCCAATAGGCGTACGCCGTGTAGACGAGGATGATCGGCACCAGGATCAAGACGCCGACCAGCGCGAAGACCTGGCTCGATTCCGGCGCGGCCGCCTGGTGGATGGTGACTCGTCCCGGGATGATGTCCGGCCAGATCGAGATGCCGAGACCGACGAAGCAGAGCAGGAACAGGGCGAGCGAGAGCAGGAACGGCTTGTAATCGTGCCCGTCCGCGAGGGTGCGAAGGAGGAGGAACGCCGTCCCGGCGACAGCGAGCGGGACCGGCGCGGCGAAGAAGATGCCCGGGTATTCGAACCAACGCTGCCAGTATTTTCCCTCGAGGAAGGGAGTCGCGAGGCTCACGGCGACGATCGCGGCCAGCGTCAGGATGGCGAGCGGGCGGGCGAGGCGGAGCGCGCGGACCTGCAACTCGCCCGAGGTCTTCATGACGAGCCATGTCGCGCCGAGAAGGCCGTAGCCGATGACGACGGCCGCCCCAGTCAGGAGCGAGAAGGGCGTCAGCCAGTCCCACCAGCCGCCGGCATAGGCGCGGCCTTCGATCCGCACGCCCTGGAGCAGCGCGCCGAGCGCGATGCCTTGCGCCAGCGCGGCGACGAGCGAACCGCCCGTGAAAGCGGTATCCCAGACCGGCTTCCAGCGCTCGGTCCGCCAGCGGAACTCGAAGGCAACACCCCGCAGGACGAGGCCGAGCAGCATCGCGATCAGCGGCGCATAGAGGGCCGGCATGACGATGCCGTAGGCGAGCGGAAAGGCCGCGAAGAGCCCTCCCCCGCCGAGCACGAGCCAGGTCTCGTTGCCGTCCCAGACGGGCGCGACGGAGTTCATCATGACGTCGCGGTCGTGCCGCTCGGAGCAGAACGGGAACAGGAGAGCGACGCCGAGATCGAACCCGTCCATGACGACGTAGGCGAAGACCGCGAAGGCGATCACGAAGGCCCAGATCGCCGGGATGTCGAGATGCGGGAGGAGGCTGCTCATCGGGCTTCGGCCACGGCGTCCGGCGCGACCGCCGGGGCCGGCGTGATGCCGGCCGTGCGGGTCGGCTGGCCCTGGGCGGGTCCCGTTTCTCCCGGATGCGGCACGTGGCTCATCAGGCGCAGGATGTAGAACATCCCGGCCGCGAAGACGAAGAGATAGACGACCGCGAAGGCCGCCAGCGACGCCGCGACCGCGGGGGCCGCAAGAGGAGACACGGAGTCGGATGTCCGCAGGAGGCCGTAGACCGTGAAGGGCTGCCGCCCGACCTCCGTCGTCACCCAGCCGGCGAGGACCGCCACGAACCCCGCCGGGCCCATCGCGAGCGCATAGACGTGGAGCGGTCGCCATTCGTAGAGGCCGCCCCGGAAGCGGGCGAGGAGCGCCAGCGCCCCGAGGCCGAGCATCAGGAGGCCGAGCCCGACCATGATCCGGAAGGACCAGAACACGATCGGCACCGGGGGCCAGTTCTCGCGCGGCACCGTGTCGAGCCCGGCGAGCGGCGCGTTCAGGTCGTGCTTCAGGATCAGCGAGGAGAGTTTCGGGATCTGGATCGCGTAGCGCACCGTGGCTGCAGCCTGATCCGGCAGGCCGAACAGGATCAGGGGCGCGCCGTCAGGGTAGCTTTGGTAATGGCCCTCCATGGCCATCACCTTCGCCGGCTGATGCTCGAGCGTGTTCGTGCCGTGCAGGTCGCCGGCCACGATCTGGATCGGCGCGACGCAGATCAGCATCCACATCGCCATCGAGAACATGGTCTTGGCCTCCTGGCTCCCCCGCCGCCTGAGGAGATGGAAGGCGCCCGCCGCCCCGACCACGAGCGCGGTCGTGAGATAGGCGGCGAGCACCATGTGGACGAGCCGGTAGGGGAAGGACGGGTTGAAGACGATGGCCCACCAATCCTCCGGCACGAACTGGCCCTGGTTGTTGATGCTGTAGCCGGCCGGCGTCTGCATCCAGGAATTCACCGACAGGATCCAGAAGGCCGAGAAGAAGGTCCCGAGCGCGACGAGCACCGTCGCAAGATAGTGGAGCCCCCGCCCGACCCGGCCCATGCCGAACAGCATCACGCCCAGGAACCCGGCTTCGAGGAAGAAGGCGGTCAGGACCTCGTAGGCCATCAGCGGTCCGATGACCGGGCCGGCCTTGTCGGAGAAGACGGCCCAGTTCGTGCCGAACTGGTAGGACATGACGATGCCGGACACGACGCCCATCGCGAAGGCGACGGCGAAGATCTTCAGCCAGTACTTGAACAGGTTGAGATAGGTGTCCCGGCCGGTATAGAGCCACAATCCTTCCAGCACGGCGAGGTAGCTCGCGAGCCCGATCGAGAAGGCCGGGAAGATGATGTGGAAGGCCATCGTGAAGGCGAACTGGGCCCGGGCCAGCACGACCGCATCGAGATCGCCGAACATCGTGTCTCCTCTAGGCCTGCGTTCGCGCCCTCGCCCGACCGGGCCGAGCGCGCCCGGCTCTCCTCCGATCACTCTACACTGCCGGTCGCGTCTCGGCCCTGCGGCGTAGCGGTCCGGGCGAGGCGGTGCGGCTCGCTAGGCCGGCACGCCGCGCGTGGCTGCGTCCCGAAGCGCCTCTTCCGCCCATTGGTTCAGGCTCTTGCCCGCGAGTTCCGCGGCCAGCGCCGCCCTGGCGTGGATCTCGGGATCGACTCGGAACATGACCTTGCCTGAATACGGCTTCTCGGCCGGCTTTCCGGCGCGCTCGCAGGTCGCGATGTAATCGTCCACAGCCTCCTGGAAGGCGCATTTCAGGCCGGCCACATCGGAGGCGTGGAACCCCACGACATCATTGATGCCCGCGATCCGCCCGGCCAGGATCTCGTCCTCGGCATCGTATTCGACCCGGGCGGAATAGCCCTTGTAGCTCATCACGTTCATGGCCCGATCCCCAGCTTGGACAGGAACTCCCGCGCGTCGCGCACCTGATAGCGTTTGGCCTCCTTCTGCGGATGAGGCCGATGGAACGAGGCCACGAGACCTCGGCACTCGAACCGCACCCGCGATCCGGAGCCCTCGAGGAGCCTCGCGCCGGCCGCGACCAACAGATTCTCGATCGCCGTCCACTCGATCGTGCCGGACACCGGATCGGCGAACACGGCTTCGAGCGCCTTACGATGCTTGCTGTTCATGCAAGCATATGAACCGACACCGCGCCGCGTGCAAGTCGCCGGCCGTTCATGAAGCCGCTCATGGACGGTCTTGGTGCGCTCCGATATGCGCCATGGGCGGCTGGGCCGCGTTCGAGCGGGACGGTGAGGATGGACCAGAGCGTCGGAAGGGGCGAGGAGCCCAAGGGCGAGTTGACGGTCCGCACCATCGCCATGCCGGCCGATACCAACGCGAACGGCGACATCTTCGGCGGCTGGGTGATGTCGCAGATGGACCAGGCCGGCGGCATTGCCGGAGTCGAGCGGGCGCAGGGTCGCGTCGCCACCGTCGCCGTGGACGCGATGACCTTCATCCGTCCCGTCCGGATCGGCGACGTCCTCTCCGTCTATACGGGCATCGGGCGGATCGGCCGGACCTCCATCCGGATCGAGATCGAGGCGTGGGCGACGCGGTTCAGGACCGGGCTCCGCGAGAAGGTCACGGAAGCCACCTTCACCTTCGTGGCGATCGACGACGAGGGCCGGCCCCGGCCCGTCCCGACCGATGTCGAGATCCTGACCGCGTGACCTCGCCGCTTCGGGGCGACCGTGACGCGCATGTGGTCGAGTTCGGCGAGCACAGGGTCGCGCTCGCCTACGATCTGGACGGAGAGACCTGGTATGTCCAGGCCTCCAGCGTTCCGGGCCTCGCCGGGCAGACCGGCACGTTGGACGAGTTGATGGACGAGCTGCCGATCCTGATCAGAAGGGCGGGCATTCCCTGATCCCCTCCGCTCACCCCGGCGAAAGCCGGGGTCCGGCACGGCGCGCGACCCGGGTCCAGCTTTCGCCGGGACGAGCGGTGTGATGCCCCTGGAACCTTGGGCCGGGGTCGACGTGATGAGGCTTCGCCGCGCGGCGCAGAAGAGGATCGTGTGAGGATGAGCATGGAAGCTCCGCCGGGCGGCGTCACGCCGCAATCGCGCCGCGTCATGAACCTTGCCCATTTCCTGCGCCAATCCGGCCGCCGGTTCGCGGGCGAGATTGGGCTCGTCTTCGGCGAGGAGAGCTGGAGCTGGGGCGAGATCGACCGACGCGTCGACGCGATGGCGGCGGCCCTCGCCCGGCGGGGCGTCGCGAAGGGCGACCGGGTGCTGGTGCAGTCTCGGAACTGCAACCAGCTCTTCGAATCGATGTTCGCCTGTTTCCGGCTCGGCGCGGTCTGGGTGCCGACCAACTTCCGCCAGACGCCCGGCGAGGTCGCCTATCTCGCGCAGGCGAGCGGGGCGTCGGCGATGATCTGCCACGCGGACTTCCCGGACCATGAAGCGGCCGCCCGAGAGGCCGCGCCCGCGATCCGTTTCGTCGTCTCGATCGGCCCGGCCGCCTTCGGCGAGGATTACGACGCCCTTGTCGCGGAGCAGATCGGAGCGAGCGCTCCGACCGCGGACATTGTTTACGACGACCCCTGCTGGTTCTTCTTCACCTCCGGCACGACCGGCCGGCCGAAAGCCGCGGTGCTGACCCACGGCCAGATGGCCTTCGTCGTGACGAACCACCTCTGCGACCTGATGCCGGGAACGACGAACCGCGACGCCTCGCTCGTGGTCGCGCCCCTCTCGCACGGCGCCGGCATCCACCAGCTCGTCCAGGTCGCCCATGGCGCGAAGACGATCCTGCCGGCCGGCGAGCGCTTCGACGTGGCCGAGGCCTGGGCCCTCGTCGAACGCTGGCGCGTGACGAATATGTTCACGGTGCCGACCATCCTGAAGATGCTGGTCGAGCATCCCTCGGTCGACGCACACGACCATTCCTCGCTCCGCTACGTGATCTATGCCGGGGCGCCGATGTACCGCGAGGACCAGAAACGGGCGCTCCGCGTGTTGGGGCCGGTCATCGTCCAGTATTTCGGCCTCGGCGAAGTGACCGGCAACATCACCGTGCTGCCGCCCGACCTGCACGTGTTGGACGACGGACCGGAGGCCCGGATCGGCACCTGCGGCGTCGAGCGCACGGGCATGCAGGTGCAGATCCAGGACGATGCGGGCGACGAGGTCCCGGCCGGCGCGACGGGCGAGATCTGCGTCTGCGGCCCCGCCGTCTTCGCCGGCTATTACGACAACCCGGAGGCCAATGCGAAGGCGTTCCGGCGAGGCTGGTTCCGCACCGGCGACCTCGGCCACATGGACCCGGAAGGCTTCGTCTTCATCACAGGCCGGGCCTCCGACATGTACATCTCCGGCGGCTCGAACGTGTATCCGCGCGAGGTCGAGGAGAAGCTCCTGACCCATCCGGCCCTGGCCGAGGTCGCGGTCCTGGGCGTGCCTGATCGGATCTGGGGCGAGGTCGGGGTCGCGGTCTGCGTGCTCCGGCCTGCGGCAACGCTGGATGCGGGCGAGCTTTTGGGCTGGCTCGGCGACAAGGTGGCCCGCTACAAGCTGCCCCGCCACATCTTCTTCTGGGACGCGCTGCCGACCTCGGGCTACGGCAAGGTCACCAAGAAGGGCGTCCGGGCCGAACTCGAGGCGAGAGGCTGGCTCGCACCGGTCGCGGATGCGGGCGCGGGCTGACGTCTTCACGCGCTCCCCTCGCGCGGGCCGGGAGGTCGACCAGCGTCGGGGCGTTCCGTGCCTGTTTGATCGCCGCGATGCGCTCCCCATCGTCGGGGCCGAGATGGCGTCCGCGCTCCAGGAGTTCGAGCGTATATTCCTCGTAGGTGAGGCCGATGGCCTCGGCGCGGCGCTGCCGCCGCATCATCGTCTCCCACGAGACCTTCTTCCAGACCTCGTCGTGCGCGCCCTTCCAGCTGAAATAGCCGCCGATGCCGCCCCGTCCCCATTCGGGGACGTGCTCGTCCTCGATGGGCGGCCCGCCATTATGCCGGAAGTTGCTCATCGGGGGCGGCAGGCGCTCCTCAAGGGCCAGGAGGTCCAGCCTGCCCTCGCGCCGGCGTGATGGCAAGGGTCATGGGCATCGACGGCGCAAGAACGCGCCTGAGCCGTTCCCGCCTACGCGGCCGCGACCGGCTCCGCCTCGGGAGCCTCAAGCACCTTCGCGAATGTCGCGAAGAACTCGTCGGCGTATTTCTTCGCGACGCCGTTGACGAGCCGCCCCCCGAGCTGGGCGATCTTGCCGCCGACCTGCGCCTCGACGTCATAGGTGAGGAGCGTGCCTCCACCCTCCGCGTCCGTGAGGCCAACCTTGGCGCCGCCTTTCGCAAAACCTGCGATGCCACCCTGCCCTTCTCCCGAAATCGTATAGCCGTTCGGCGGGTCGATGTCGGAGAGATTCACCTGGCCCTTGAAGGTCGCCTTGACGGGACCGATCGACACCTTGGCGGTCGCCTGAAAGCCGGTATCGCCCACCCGGACGAGTTCCTGACAGCCCGGAATGCAGCGCTTCAGGACCTCCGGATCGTTCAGGGCGGCCCAGACCGTCTCGCGGTTCGCCGGCAGCGTCACGCTGCCCGCCATCGTCATCGCCATTGCCGCCGCTCCTCGCTTCGTCCGCCGTACATGCCACCCGGGAGGCGGCCTGCCTAGCGGCCCGTCGTTCTCCGGACGGGCGCTCGCGCAGGCGGAAAGGCGTGGGTGCCTGCCCGGCCTGCCGGTTGCATGGTGGCACGCCGCCGCCGATCATGCATGATCACAACTCGTGACGATCAGCATTCCGATCGTGAATGAACCCGAGGTCCAGCCGCCGCATGCACGCCCTCCTCATGTCGCTGATCGACTGGCTCCGGATCGACCCGAATTTCATCCAGCAGCTCATCAACGGCCTCACGCTCGGCTCGATCTACGGCCTGATCGCGATCGGCTACACGATGGTCTTCGGCATCATCGGCATGGTGAATTTCGCCCATGGCGACGTGTTCATGCTCTCGGCCTTCATCGCTCTCATCTTCTTCGTGCTGCTGACGAGCGTGCTCGGGATTGGCTCGGTCGCGCTCGCGCTGTTCCTCGTCATGCTGATCGCGATGGTGCTGACCTCGCTCTGGGGCTGGGCGCTGGAGCGGCTCGCCTACAGGCCGCTGCGGGGCTCGTTCCGGCTGGCGCCGCTGATCTCGGCGATCGGCGTCTCGATCTTCCTGTCGAACTTCGTCCAGGTCGCCCAAGGCGCCCGCAACAAGCCGACCCCCCCGATGCTGCCGGACGTGATCCCGCTCTTCGAACGGGACGGCTACGTCGTGGCACTCTCCTACAAGCAGCTCATCATCATGCTGACCACGATCGTGATGCTGGCGATCTTCTGGTACGTCGTGCAGCGGACCTCGCTCGGGCGAGCGCAGCGCGCCTGCGAGCAGGACCGCAAGATGGCGGCCCTCGTCGGGATCGACGTCGACCGGACCATCGCGATCACCTTCGTGCTCGGGGCCGCCCTCGCCGCGATCGCGGGCACGATGTATCTCCTCTATTATGGCGTCGTGAATTTCGCCGACGGCTTCGTGCCGGGCGTGAAGGCCTTCACGGCGGCCGTGCTCGGCGGCATCGGCTCCCTCCCCGGAGCGGTGATCGGCGGTCTCATCATCGGCCTCGTCGAGGTGATGTGGTCGGCCTATTTCTCGATCGCCTACAAGGACGTCGCAGCCTTCTCGATCCTCATCATCGTGCTGACCTTCATGCCGTCCGGCATCCTCGGCCGGCCCGAGGTCGAGAAGGTCTGATGGCGGCCGCGACCTCCCTCGCAGCGCCGGCAAAGGCTGCCGCCCGGACCGCCCCAACCTTCGCCCATGCCGTGCGGGATGCGACCTACGCCGCGCTGATCATGCTCGGCCTGTCGATCCCGCTGCTGGCGCTGAAGACCGAGCAGAGCGCCGGCGGCCTCATCCTGGAACAGCGCTGGGGCCTCGTCGCGATCTGCTGCGGCATCGTCTTCGCCGGGCGGCTCGCCTTGCGGCTCCTCGGCCTTCGGGCGATTCCGAGCCGCGCATCCTCCGCCGCTGCCCGCGGGGTGGTCACGACGAAGGCCGAGCCCGAGGCTCAGTCCGGCGTCACGCTCTCGGCCGTGCTGTCGCCGCTCTTTCTCGGGATCGCGCTCGCCTTCCCCATCATCGCCTATCTGGGCAGCGGCGGCCTGACGGAATCGCGCTACTGGGTTGATCTCGGCATCCTGATCCTGACCTATGTGATGCTCGGCTGGGGGCTGAACATCGTGGT
>NZ_CAXTAZ010000076.1:0-15145 GCF_964242715.1 uncultured Enterovirga sp. | reverse complement strand
AAGCGTTTACTCTGGAACTTTGCGTCGAGCGTGTCCTGATTCCGCTGTGCGGCAAGAGCCGACATTGGCTCACTGCCGGGAAGCGGACCTCTGGTCTCGCAAGCATGGCGGCAATTCGAGGAACCTGGACGGCGGCCCCCCAAGGCTATGGACACCTTTTACCACCAAGGGCGGCGCATGTCGGGCGGTTCACGATTGGGCTTTCCGTATTGCCGCACAGCCGGGCTTCACTGAGGCCGGCATGCAGGGCAGCGTTCCGCCGTCCTGCGCTTGGGCGTCAGCGGTCTCCAGCGCTGACCGTGTTCCGCCGGCCCCCGCCGCCCCCGCGGAGCGCTGCGCTCAGACGCTCGGCCGCCTCACGCAGCAAGTGGCCCATCCGCTCGACGGCCTCAGAGGTGAACCGTTCGCCGGGACCAGACAGGGAAAGGGCGCCGGCGATCTCCCCGGATGGCCCGAGGACGGGAGCAGCCAGACCGGCGCAGCTCGGGTCCCGCTCCCCCATGGACAGCGCCAAGCCGGCCTTGCGGAGAGCCTCGCCCTCGTGACCGGATTCGGGAGCGAAGGCGAGCAACATGCGACCGGCCGCACCGCGATCGAGCGGCAGCACGTTGCCGGCTTCGACTCGGTCCAATGTCGAGTGCCCGGAATGAACGCGGAACAGGCAGAGCCGCGTCTCCGACCCGTGCCGGACATGGAAGGAGGCGCTCTCGGTACCCTGGTCGACCAAGTCGCGAAGGACCGGCAGCACGTGCTGTTCGAGAGCATTTTGACGGCTGTAGGCGAGCCCGAGCCGGAAGGCTGATCCGCCCAGGCCGTAGCGGCCGTCCCTGAGCCGGACGACGTAGCCTGACGACTCGAGCGAGGCCAGAAGGCGGAGAATGGTGCTCTTGTAGAAGGCGGTGTCCTGGGCGATGTCCGCCAGTGTCGCCGGCGAGGACCTCACGGTCAGCGCTTCTAGGATCGCCAGCGCCCGGTCGACCGCTGCCACTCCGTCCTGCTTGCCCGGAGAGGGGCGAGAGCCGGTCACGTGAGTCTCCTCGGGCCTAGTCTGCGGGGTCGAGGATGCGGCTGACCACCGGCCAATAGAGGTCGCCATAGCCCTGGTCCGAGGCCACCCGCAAGAGTTCGTCAGCGTTGCGGGCGCCGGGCATGTCGACGCCGAGTTCCTTGCCCAGCGCGAGCGCGTAGGACAGGTCCTTCCTGGCGTAATCCGTCGAGAAGGCCCGCTCCGGGAAGGCTCCGGTCAGGATCGCCTTCATACCGTGGTTGCGCAGGGCGAAGCTGTCGGCGGATCCCTTGCTCAGGGTCTCCAGCAGCAAGCGGTCGTCCAGTCCCGCCCGCCGGGCGACGGCAATGGCTTCCGAGAGAGCCACGACGGTCTCGACGAGGACCATGTTGTTCAGGATCTTAACCATCTGTCCCGATCCGACCGGCCCACACAGGGTGACGTCGCTCGCCATGGTGCGCAGCAAGGGCTCGAGAAAGACGAAGACGGCCTGGTCGGCTCCCACCATGATGCTGAGCGTGCCCTCTTCTGCCGCCTGCCGGGTGCGGGCGATCGGTGCATCCGCATAGGTGCAGCCCTTCTCGGAAAACCGCGCAGCGAGTTCCCGCGTCAGGTCGACGGGCGACGTGCCGAGATCCACGATCAGCGTGTTCGGGCGAGCGCTCTCGAGCAGCCCGCCCGGGCCGGAGCACACGGCCTCGACATGGCGACCGCTCGGAAGGACGAGGCAAATGATGCCCGCTTCCGCGGCCACCTGGTCCAGGCTCGTGGCGGCGTCGACACCGAATGCGGCAAGCCGCGCTAGGGGGTCGGGCCGGGAGTCGTAGCCGACAACGCTTCGTCCGCTCTTCGCGGCCATGTTGCGGCACATGGGCTCGCCCATGACACCAAGGCCCACGAAGCCGATCGTCGCATCCGACCTCACCACCGCCCAATCTCCTCGACCCGACAGCCTCGCTTCGAACACGCGACGCACCAGAGCCAGCCCGCTCCACAACGTTCCGCTCTACGAAACAATCGTTCTATTCTACTGCGCCGCTCGGGTGTCAAGCGCTCGGAACGGGTCAGAAACGGGATTGACAGGGACCAGAGAATGACGAAACTGGAACGTAAGTTCTGCAGAGCAGAACGGGGAGGCGCGCTTGGTTCAGGATGTCGTGCGGCTGTACTGGCCGATCGGTCTCACGAAGAGCCTGCCGGGGCGGACCGACCAGGGAGAGCTCCTGGATGAGAGTCTGAGCGCTTATACTCACCACATCATGGGCGAGAACGTTCAGGTGACGATCGGCTGGTTGAAGAAAACCACATCGCACCTGACCTCGATCTACCTGGGCATGCTGAACGACGTCTATGTCGTCAGCGATATTCTCGAGGCGGAGCGGAACGGTCATCATGGCGCCGTGGTCGGCGGCCATTGGGATCCCGGCCTGTTCGCGGCGCGCGAAGCCGCTGGCATCCCGGTCGCGGGACCAGGGGAATCGGCGATGATGCTGGCCGGCACCCTGGGCCGCAAATTCGCGATGCTGACCGTGCATGACGGCTACGTTCCCGTCATCGAGAACAACATGCGCGTGTATGGGCTGGAGAGCCGTGCGATCGCGCGCCGGCCCGTGCGCCGCTTCGGGGGATCGGTCCAGGAAAATTACGGTGCCCTGATGCGCTGCATCGAAGGCAAGGACGACCAGTTCCTGACGGCATTCGAGAAGACCGCCCGCGAATGCGTCGAGGACGGCGCCGACGTGATCATCGCCGGAGGGCAGCTGTTCGGGCCGGCCTTCCAGAGACACAGCTTCTTCAAGGTCCCGAATACCGGTGTCCCGGTGCTCGAAGTGACCGCCTGCGGCCTGAAGATGGCGGAGACGCTCGTCAATCTGCGCCGCTACGCGGGCATCGCCAAGAGCGAGGCACCGACGTCGCACTTCCGCACGCCGCCCCGCGACGTCGTCGAGTGCGTGCTGACCGAGTTCGGAGTCACGTAGCAACAACCGTGTCCGGCGATCTCAGGTCGTCCGACGAAGGATCGGATCAGGGGAGTTCATGGGGATGTCGCCGGATGGTGTACCGGTCGCCGAGACTATGGCGGAATTCGCCAGGACGGCACGTTGGGAGGAACTTCCCGCCGAGATCCGCCGCGAGGCGGGGCGCGCTTGGCTGAACCATGTCGGCTGCGCCACGGGCGGAGCATCGACCTCGACCGTGGCCGCCGCCATCCGGGGTGTGCGGTCGATGGGGTCGGCCGGCTCTGTGCCGCTGCTCGCACGCGAGGAACGGTTCGGGCTCGGTGATGCGGCGCTCCTCGGGAGCTTGAGTGCCTCGGCCCACACCTTCGACGATACGCATCTCGCAACCATCACCCACCCGACCGGCCCCGTTGCCGCGGCTCTTGCTGCCGTCTCTTTTGAACTCAGCTCGGCCGGGAGGCCGGTGCCCGGGAAGGACCTCCTCGCTGCGCTGATGGTCGGGACGGAGCTCGAATGCCGGGTCAGCATGGCAATTTCTGCCGGAGGGAGCCATCTCGGCTGGTACATGACGGGCCTGTCGGGCGGCATCGGCGCGGCCGCGGCAGTGGCGCGTCTGCTGGGACTCGATCAGGACGGGTTCGTCTGGGCGATTGGCCTCGCTGCGGCTCAAGCCTGCGGAACCCGGGCCACGCATGGCAGTATGGCCCTAACCTATGTTCCAGGTGTCGCAGCCCGGAACGGGCTCGTCGCCGCCTACATGGCCGGCTCCGGTTTCGATTGCGGCCCGGGCTCCGTCGACGGACGGAACGGTCTTCTGCAGGTTCTCACCGGCGGACGGGACGCCGCTCCGATCATGGACGGACTTGGCTCCCGTTACGAGGTGCTGAACAACGCCTACAAGCCATACCCCTGCGGGATCGTGATCCATCCCGCCATCGATGCCTGCCTCCATCTGATCCGGGCGGAGGGCGTCGACGCGTCGGGGATCGAAGCTGTGGAGCTTCGGGTTCATCCGGACGCGCTGAATCTCTGCTGGCGCAAGCTGCCCGAGACGGAGGCCGACGCGCAGGTGAGCCTATTCCACTGGGTCGCGGCCGCCTTGGTGACCGGGTCGGCCGGGCTCGATCAGGGCGCACTCGCCTGCATCTCCCACCAGGCGGTGAGAAGCCTACAGGAGAAAACCGCTGCAACGCCAGATCCGGGGCTGCTCGGCAATCAAGCGGAGGTCGAGTTGCGGCTCCGCGGCGGGCGGACCGTAAAGCGGTTCACGTCGGACGCGACGGGCAGCGTCAGCAATCCGATGACCGACGATCAGCTGACAGCCAAGTTCCGGGCGCTCGCGCGGCTCAGCCTGGGGAACGAACAAGCCGAGGATCTGCTGGCCCTGAGCCTCGGCACGCCTGATCTCCCCGATGCGGCTGACGTGCTGAGGGCGGGTTGCCTCGGCCGCGATGCTGCCGGGCCGACATGACAGAGCACGAAGGCGTGCGACGGCAGACGTAGCTGGAACAGCCTAATCAACAACAATGCGAAGAAGGGTAGGACCATGCCGATATCGCGAAAATTCCTTAGCTCATTGCCGCTCGTTCTGGCGCTTTGCGCCTGTTCGTCCTCGGCTGTGGCTCAGCGCTATCCCTCGGAGCCCGTACGGCTCGTCGTCGGATTCGCGGCTGGCGGGTCGGTCGACCTGATCGCCCGCATCTTCGCCGACAAGGTTGCGGAGACGCTCGGCGGGCCGGTGCTGGTCGTCAACCAATCCGGCGCGTCCGGAGCTCTTGCGGCCGAGACCGTGATGCGAAGCAAGCCGGATGGGCATATGCTGTTCGTCAGCAGCGCGAGCACGCTCTCGGTCAGCCCCGCCACGGTTCCGAACCTGCGCTTCAATCCGCAGAAGGATTTTACCGCGATCGCGCTTATCGCCATGACGCCGCAAGTCCTCGCGGTGCATCCGTCGGTCAATGCGACGTCGCTCAAGGAACTCCTCGACTTATCGGCCAAAAGCGAGGTCACGATCGCGTCCGCCGGAATCGGCGGGCTGTCCCATTTGACAATCGAGCTCCTGAAGGCCGGAAGACAGACCAAGCTCGTCCACGTCCCCTATCGAGGCGGCGCGCCAGCCACGACGGACGCGGTCGCTGGGCACGTGAACACCATCGTCATGGACTTTCCAGCCGTCCAGAGTTTCGTCAACTCGGGCGGGCTTCGTGCGCTGGCGGTGACCAGCAAGGACCGCAGCGCCCTGCTGCCGGATGTGCCATCGGCGGGCGAGGCCGGCTCGGCCGCTCTGTCGGGAGCCGTGAACTGGTTCGCCATCATGGCGCCAGCCAAGATGCCAACCGCGCTCGCCGACCGATTGCACCGGGTGTTCACCGACGCCTCGAACGACCCCATCGTGTTGAGGCGGTTGAGGGAGGCTGGGGTTGAGCCGCTTACCTACAACAGCCGCGATGAATTCTCGGGCTTTCTGAAATCCGAGATCGATCGATGGGGCAAGGTCGCGAAGGACGCCAACATCACGGCCAGTCCATAGGCCTTCAACCGATCTGGGGATCGATCACGAGTGGCTTTGCCGTCGAGCTGAGATCGAGCCTTGAGAAGAACGCCCGGGTCAGGAGTGTTATGCTGATCAAGTGCGGCCTTCGGTGTTTGTGACCAAGTCGCAAGTGCGCCAAAACCGGACATCAGCTGGCTGCCCGAAAGCAGACGCTCAAGCCTCGATAGAACTGTAACTCCCTCGGCGCTCGATATATACCCGTTACGGGTGGCTTACCGGGGCCGGAACCGCGCCGGACTCAAGCATGCAACGCTTGGCTCTCGTGCCCCCCTCAACCACATCCCGATAGCGGTGGCGAGTGGGGTTGGACTGCCCCGTGAATGCTGGTCCCTCCAAAATGTGAACGTCGTCATGTTTTTCTACGTGAACTGGCTGGCCGAGGGGCGGTTGTAGGACGCTTGCCGGCAAAGGCGTCCCGGCGCGCCGGAGTGCCCTGTCGATGAGCGCTGAAGTTCCCCCGCGGCTTAGGGCCGTGGTCGCTATACCCGTCCGCAATGAGGCCGAGCGAATGGCGGACTGTCTCATGGCGCTCGACCGCCAGAGGGGGGTGGAGGCAACTGGCTTCGGGGTCGTCCTGCTTCTCAACAATTGCACGGACGGCACTGAGCAGATCGTCTCAACGCTAAAGCCGCAGCTCCGTTTTCCCCTCCGGTTGATCGAGCGGGATTTTGCTGGCGCCAATGCAGGCTGGGCGCGCCGCGAAGCGATGGAAGCCGCAGCGACCTGGCTGGACGAGACCGATGCCGCGCCAGGCATCATACTGACGACTGACGCGGACAGCCGCGTTTCGACGGACTGGATCGCCCGCAACCTCGCCGCGGTGGCGGCAGGCGCGGACGCGGTCGCGGGCCGGATCGCGTTGGACGAGGAGGACGCCTCGCACCTCCCGGCTGCCCTGCTCGCTCGCAGCCGCTTGGAGGGAGCCTACGAAAAGCTCCTGATCGAGCTGGAGAGCCTGATCGATCCTGTGCGCCACGATCCGTGGCCACGTCACTGGACGACCTCTGGCGCGACGCTCGCGGTGCGGCTTGGCGCCTATCGCCGCGTGGGCGGCATGCCGCCGCTCGCGCTTGGCGAGGACCGCGCATTCGTGACGTCGCTCCTGTCGAGAGACGCGCTCGTGCGCCACGACCCTCTCGTCACGGTCACGACCTCCGGCCGGCTGCAAGGTCGCGCGGCGGGTGGCGCCGCCGACACGATGCAGCTGCGCTGCGAGATGCCGGACAGCCCTTGCGATCACCGACTAGAGTCGTTGTCCCGGGCCCTCTTCCGGTACGCATGGAAACGCCGGCTGCGGCGTCTCCATGCTGAGCACAAGCTGTCCCGGCACTTCCTCTGGGCCCCGTGGCTTGGTCTCGGGCCGGCCACGGCGCGCTCCGTCGCTGCGACCTCGGCCATCGGCTCGGTGCTGACAACGGTTGAGGCGGCAAGCCCCATGCTAGGCTACCGTCCACTCAGGCCGGCGGCACTTCCGGCGAATATCGGGCTCGCTCGCACGGCCCTGGCCTATTATCGCGGCCGCGGCCGGCTCCTCGCAACCTGGCGTTCGGTCGCGCCGGCGTCGCCCGTCAGCCTGGCGCCGACGCGGGTAGAGCGGGCACGGACGTGAGATCGCCATGGACGTGAGAACGCCGCTTCGCCTCGCCTTCCACGCCGTCGGCGCGGCGCGTCGGGCGTCCTCTCTGGCCGCCCAGCGGGCGGACGTGCACGATCACGACGGCGGTTTTCCGTCAGAGGACGTCAGCGACCTCGCCGAGGCGGGCCTCATTGCCGCCCCGGTCCCGTTCGCCGCCGGGGGTGCCGGGCTAGGGGAGGAGCCTGGCTCCGGCGACCTCGCCCATGTCCTCCGGCTCGTGGGCTATGGCAGCCTCGCGCTCGGTCGCATCTACGAAGGTCACGTGAACGCGCTGCAACTCGTCGCCCGCTACGGCGACCCGGGGCAGAGGCGGCGTCTGTTTGCGGACGCGGCCAACGGTCACCTTTTCGGGGTCTGGAACACGGAGCCGCCACAGGGTGGATTGACCCTGTCCAATTCCGGAGCCGGGCTTCTTCTCGAGGGTGTGAAAACCTACGCGTCGGGAGCCGGATACGTCACCCGCGCGCTGGTCACTGCGAGACGAAAGCCGAGCGACGCGCCGCTTATGCTCATCGTGTTGCTCGATGTCGGCATGCGCGCCGACCTCTCCGCTTGGCAGGCCCAAGGAATGCGGGCTTCCGCGACCGGCACGCTGGATTTTACCGGCCTTAACGTCACGCTGGACGCGGTGCTGGGCGAACCGGACGACTACCACCGCCAGCCTCACTTCTCGGGCGGAGCCTGGCGCTTCGCAGCCGTCCAGCTCGGCGGTGTCGAGGCGGTGTTCGACGCCTGGCGTCGGCACGTCGGCTCCGCAGGCAGAGGTGCCGACCCGCACCAGCTGGCCCGGCTTGGCGAGGGTGCCATCGCGGTCGAGACCGCGCGACACTGGGTTGAGCGCGCTGCCAACGTCGTGGCCGAGAACGCGCTGCAGCCGGATAGGATCATCGCCTTCGTGAACCTCGCCCGACTCGCGGTCGAACGCGCCGGCCTCGATGTGCTGCAGCTCGCGCAACGCTCGGTCGGCCTCCAGGGCTTCTTGCGCGGCCATCCGCTCGAACGGCGGTCGCGGGACCTCGCAACGTATCTGCGCCAGCCCGCGCCCGACCGCGCGCTTACGACAGCGGCAGCGGAGGTCCTATCCGCTCCCGAGGACGCGGGCGATATCTGGCAGCCATGAGGGCAGACGCGTTCCTGGCGGCCGCAGAGGCGCTACCATTGGCAAGTCTCGACGAGATCGCCGGCGGGAGAGGCGTCGTGGTGGTCGCGCCGCATCCCGACGACGAGAGCCTTGGATGCGGAGGGCTGATTGCCCAGGCCTGCGC
This sequence comes from uncultured Enterovirga sp., assembly GCF_964242715.1. Lineage (NCBI taxonomy): Bacteria > Pseudomonadati > Pseudomonadota > Alphaproteobacteria > Hyphomicrobiales > Methylobacteriaceae > Enterovirga > uncultured Enterovirga sp. The sequence continues at coordinate 6,723 of NZ_CAXTAZ010000076.1, read as the reverse complement.
ATTTGGCCTGTCGGTCCGCGTCGTGATCCTCAGCGACGGGGTCGGCTCTCACCCGAACTCGCTGAGCCATCCTCCGGACCGCCTGAGGCGCCTTCGCGAACGGGAGACGCTCGACGCCGCGCGAGCCCTCGGCCTCGGGACCGATCATGTCAGCTTCCTAGGTTTGCCAGACAGGTTCGTACCAAGGTGCGGGACGGATGCCGGGACCGCGGCAGACCGGATCGCCGACGCCATCGGCGAAAGCGGGGCCGATACGGTCCTCGTGACCTGGGTCCACGACCCGCATTGCGATCACAAGGCCGCAGCCGCCATCGTGAGGCTGGCCCGCGAGCGCGCTCCCTGGGTGAGACTCATGGAGTACCCGGTCTGGGGATGGTCCCTGCCTCCGTATACGGACGTCGGCGACTCACCGCTTGGCGTCCGGCTGGACGTTTCGCACCACCTCGATGCCAAGCGCGCCGCGGTCGCGTCCCACCGCTCCTAGATCACGGACCTGATCGACGACGACCCGAGCGGCTTCCGGCTGGACCCCGCCATGCTCCAGCGCTTCATGCGCACGTTCGAGATCTACCTGGATGTCTCCCGATGAGCCGCTACACAACATCCATTCCGCCCAGCTACTTCGACGAGCGCTACGCGGTTGACCCTGACCCGTGGCGGTTCGAGACGAGCGATTACGAGCGCGCCAAGTACGACGCGACGCTCGGCGCACTACCGAAACCCCACTACGCCTCGACGTTCGAAGTCGGTTGCTCCATCGGGGTTCTGACGCGGCAGCTGGCGCAATGCTGTGACACGCTCATCGCGCTCGACGTTGCCGAGGCGGCACTCGACCGCGCACGTGAACGCTGCCGCGAGCTGAACCACGTCGCGTTCGTCTGCGGACAAGTTCCGGGCGACTGGCCGGACGGCACCTTCGACCTGATCCTTCTGTCTGAGGTGATCTATTACCTCGACGCAGGTGACGTCACCCGCCTGGCCAGACGCGTAAGGGACAGCCTGCGGCCGGGCGGCGACGTCATCCTAGTACATTGGACAGGCGAGACGCATTATCCGCTCACCGGCGACGAGGCAGCAGAGGGCTTCATCGCGCAAGCGGCCGGGTTCGGAACCGTCACCGCAAGATCGAGGACAGACGTTTACCGCCTGGACGTGCTGACGGGCCATGACCCGCATAAGGTCTGTCGGACGTTTGCTGCTCCGTGACTCGGCCGGCGTTTCGGCCCGCAACATCCATCGATCGCGGCCAACTTCCGAGTCGCGCCACAAGCGGACCTTGACTCGCGGCCCTTATCCGGACATTCGTCAGACCCGACGAGGCTACAACCGCTTCAACCTTTTGAACCGAACGTGCTCGAGAAACGGTCGAGTTCCACCAGAGCGCTTCACCCGCTCCTGCCCTCGGCAGACGGCATCCCCTCCCTGACCTGGTCACATCTATTGACGTAATCCACCTCACCCCTTGGAGCGACAAACGGGAGTGTTGGACAGCGTCAGACGGTCGCCATCGTCCGTCCGCCGAGATAGGCGGCCCGGATCTCTTCGTTGCCCCACAGCTCCCCCGGTTTTCCTGAGAGAACGAGACGGCCGGTCTCCAACACGTAGCCGCGATCCGCGATCGAGAGGCCCATCCGGGCATTCTGCTCGACGAGTAGCACCGTGGTGCCGCGCCGGCGGATCTCCGCAATGATGGCGAAGACCGCCTGCACGATGACGGGGGCGAGACCGAGGGAGGGCTCGTCGAGAAGCAGGAGGCGTGGCTTCGCCATGAGGCCGCGCGCGACCGCGACCATCTGCTGCTGCCCGCCGGACAGCGTCCAGCCGAGCGCGCCCGAGAACCGCCGGATGTCCGGGAAGAGTTCGAACATCTCCTCCGCCTCGCGGGCGATCTCCGCGCTCTTCATGCCGGCGCGGTTCGAGGCGCCGAGCATGATGTTCTCCTTCACGGAGAGCCCGGGAAAGACCCGCCGCCCCTCGGGGACATGCGCGATGCCGAGCCGAACGATCTCCTCCGGCTTCATCCCCGCGATGGACCGGCCATCGAACAGGATGTCCCCGGAGCTCGGCTTCACCAGGCCGGAGATGGCCCGCAGCGTCGTGGACTTGCCGGCGCCGTTCGAGCCCAGGAGCGTGACGACCTCGCCCGCCTCGACCGTCAGCGAGACGTCGTGGACGGCCTCGTTCGATCCGTACAGGACGAGCAGGTTGCGGAGTTCAAGCAGCGACATCGGGCGCCGTTCCAAGATAGGCCGCGACGACATCGGGATGGCGCAGCACGTCCGCCGAATACCCATCGGCGATCCGGCGGCCGAAATTCAGCACCGTAATGTGCTGGGCCACCTCGCTGACGAGCGTCATGTCGTGGTCGATGATGAGGATGGTGAGGCCGCGGGCCGATATGCGCTTCAGGAGATTGCGCAGCTCGACCTTCTCGGACGAATTCAGGCCGGCGCCCGGTTCGTCGAGGAGCAGCAGGACGGGATCGGCCGCGAGCGCCCTGGCGATCTCGACCGCGCGTTGGTGGCCGTAGGAGAAGCCCGACACCAATTCGTCCGCGCGGCCGTCGAGGCCCACGAAGGCGAGCGCGGCGCGGGCACGCGCAACCAGCGCGTCCTTGTCCTCGAGGACGGGGCTGCCCGGCCGCTCGGCGCCGATGACCACGTTCTCCAGCGCCGTCATGGTGCGCCAGAGCCGGATGTTCTGGAATGTGCGCCCGAGCCCGGCGATCGTGCGCGCGTGCGGCGGGAAGTTCGTGACGTCCTGGCCGTTCAGGAGCACGCTGCCGCTTGTCGCCTTGTAGAGGCCGGAGAGAACGTTCAGCGTCGTCGTCTTTCCCGATCCGTTCGGGCCGATGAGGGCGTGGACCCCGCCCCGGCGGATCGTGAAATCGACCTCGTCGACGGCCTTCAGCCCGCCAAAATGCTTAGAGAGCTTTCGCAGCTCAAGCACGGTTTCCGCCCCGCTCCCGCCGCCGGAGAAGGTCAACGCGTCGGCCGCGCCGGTCGCGGGGGCGCGGCGCTTGAACCGGTCGAGTTGGCCGCGGATGAAACCCCAGATCCCGTCGGGCATGAACAACACGATGAGGATCACGGCCGTGCCGTAGATGGCGAGATAGAGGCCGGGGATGGCCTTTAAAAAGCGGAGCCATTCCGGGATGAGGATGAGGAGCCCCGTCCCGATTGCGGCACCGATCGGCGAGGATACGCCGCCGAGCAGCACCATCGTGAGGAATACAACTGATTCGGCGAACGAGAACTGGTCGGGGCTCACGTAGGCGAAGCCGCCCGCGAACAGCCCGCCTCCGAGCCCTCCAAGCACCGCGGAGATCGCGAACGCCAGGACCTTGGTGCGGTAGACGTCGATCCCGGCGACGCTCGCGGCGAGTTCGTTGTCGCGCACGGCTCGCATCGCGCGGCCGAGCCGCATGTCGCGCAGGCGCCACAGAAGGTAGCCGCACCCGGCCAGAACCGCGATGCAGAGCGCCAGATAGTTGCTCGCATCCGCGAGCAGGGCCGGGCGCGGGATGGCGCGGACCCCGTCCGGTCCCTTGGTGACCGGGATCCAATTGATGAGGACGAGGGTGACGATCTGCTGGAAGGAGATCGTTACCATCGCGAGATAGTGCCCCCCGAGCTTTAGGGTGGAAGCGCCAAGCAGCGCCCCCATCAGGGCCGCAAGGCTCATCCCGAGCAGCAGGCAGATCCAGAAATTCACCCCGTATTCGGTCTGGCCAATCCCGACCGCGTAGGCGCCGAGCCCGAAGAACGCAGCCTGCGCGAGGTTGATCTGGCCGCACAGGCCGAGAACCACCGTGAGCCCAAGCACGGCGATCGCGTAGGTCGTTGCCTGCATCGAGATGTTGAGAATGTAGCCCGTCTTCGGGATGACGATCGCGAGCGTCATTGCGGCGAGGACGAGCACCACATAGGCGGCAAGGCCCCAGCGCAGTTGGGGACGCACCGGCGTGGCGGGCGCGGAAGCCGAGGTGCTCATGCCTTTTCCGCCACCCGCTCGCCGAAAATGCCCTGCGGTCGGAAGATCAGGAAGGCGATGAGGACCAGGAACGCGAAGGCATCCTTGTAGGGCACGGACACATAGGCGGCCCCGAACGTCTCGATCACGCCGAGCGCCAGCCCGCCGATGATCGCGCCGGTCACGTCGCCGAAGCCGCCGATGATCGTGGCCGCGAAGGCCTTCAGGGCGATCGTCGCGCCCATGTGGATCGACACGAAGAGAACCGGCGCGACCAGGATGCCCGCGATGCCGCCGATCACAGCGGAATAGACGAACGTGATCATGATCATGGTCGCGACCGGGATGCCGAGCAGCGACGCCATCTCCTTGTCCTGAGACGTCGCCTGGAGCTTCTTGCCGAGCAGCGTATGCTCGAAAAACCAGTATTGAAGCGCGACCAGCAGCGCCGTGACGCCGATGATCAGGAGGTACTGGGTGTCGAGATAGACCGGCCCGACGAGGAAGCCCGGCGTCTCGAACCAGCCCGACAGCACCTCCGGCTCGGGCCCGTGAATGGCTAGCATGCCGTTCGCGAGCAGGATGGAGGCGCCGATGGTCGAGATGATCACCGGCAGGTACGTGCGATGGCGGAGCGGGTAGTAGACTACGAGGTTGAACACCGCCCCGAGCACCGCCATGCCGAGGATCGAGAGCAGGAAGGCAAGCCAATAGGGCAACCCGAGCTTCAGCGAGAACAGGACCATCATGAACGCCGCGACCATCGAAAACTCGCCCTGGGCGAAGTTCACGACGTTGGTCGCCCGGAAGATCAGCACGAAGCCGAGCGCCACGAGCGCGTAGACCGACCCGATGCCGATCCCGGTGAAGAGAAGCTGGAGAGCGAGATCCATCAGTGAGCCTGCACGGGCGTTGTGCGTCCTTCGAGGCCGACCTGCGGCCGGCACCTCAGGATTAGGACGGGAGGGGCTGCGACGATCCTTATGCTGAGGTGCCCGGCGCAGCCGGGCCCCGAAGCACGCACGTGTCGGACAGCGTCACCCCAGCTGCGGGGAAAAATCGATCCGCTTGTCGAACTTGATCTCGCCCTTGTCGTTCTTGACGATATTGTAGCCGTGGAGGCCGTCGCCGTTCTTGTCGAAATTGTATTCGCCCTCCGCGCCCTTGTGGCCGCGGATGGCCAGGAGCGCCTCGCGCACCTTGCTCGGCTCCGTCGTGCCGGCCTTGTTCATGGCGAGCGCGAAGACGGTCACGGCGTCGTAGGTCCAGGAGGATTGGTTGTCGGGCGCGACCTTGCGGACCTCCCGATATGACTTTGCGAAAGCCTTCGCGGCCTCGCTGGAATCCTCCGCATAATCGGCGACACCGAAGGTGTTGTAGAGCGCGGGACCGGCGAGCTTGAGGGCCGAGACGTTGACGATCGAGGGCGAGCCCACCCACGGGATGGTCACGCCGAGCTGGCGGAGCTGGCGGGCGAAGATGCCGAGATCCGTCTCGAAGGTAAAGTACGTACCGAGGATGTCGGCGCCGGATTGACGGACCGCGAGAACTACTGGCGTGAAGTCCTGGCTCTGGTTAGCGTATCCCTGGTCGAGCGCAAGCGTGGCGCCGTTCTCCGTAAGTGATTCCGTGAGTGCCTTGGCGCCGGCGGTCCCGAAGGCGTCCGTCGAGTGGACGATGGCCCACTTCTTCTTGCCGAGTTCCTTCGCGCCGTATTGTGCGATGACCTTGCCCGAATAGGAATCGTTCGGCCGGAAGCGGAACATCCACGGATTGCCGAGCTTCGTCAGGTTGGGATCCGTGCCGCCGAAGCCGACCGGCTTGCCGGCCTTGAGCATGTCCGGCGCCATGGCGTGGTTCTGCGTCGAGCGGATGGAACCCAGGAACGCCACGATGTCGGGCTGGCTCGAGAGCTTGGAGAAGGCCAGCACCGCGCCGGGGTTGGTGGTCTGATCGTCCTCGAAGACGAGCTCGAGCGGCTTGCCCAGGATGCCGCCCGCCTTGTTGACCTGCTCAACGGCGATCCTGGCCCCGGTCTGGGCGAAGGACCCGGACTCGGCGGCCGCCCCGGTGACCGGCACGACCATCCCGAACTTGACGGTCGCGCCCTGCGCCCCAGCGCTCTTGATGAGGGCCGGCGAAGCCACGGCCGTCGCAAGCACGGTGTTGAACACTCTGCGGCTAACGATCATGTCGATCCTCCCACACATTGGCGGACAGGAGCCCGCGCGACTGCCCACCTTAGGTGGCACGTTAGGGGCCTCATGACAGGGCTACATGAGGCCTACAAGTCCGACTTTTGGCCCAACCTCTATACGCCTGACTTTCTTACGCAGCTGAACCGCGTTTCACATGCAAGTTGACGGCGGCGAACTGACAGCCATCCCTGTCACTTCCGCTTCAACGGACTCCGGTAACAAACGCGTCTTGTCAGACCGTCGCGTTCGATCGTGACTGCGGACGTGACGCTTGCGATCAGGCTGCGCGACCGAGACTTTTGCGCCGGCCGGGGTGCGCCAGGAGCGGACTCCAGGTGCCTGCCCGAAAGCCGACGTTAGATCCGCACGTCTGGCCGGACTCCCTGTCTAATCGATAGGTCTGGATGTCGCTCGAAGTCTCAGGTGAGAATGGCGCGAGCCTCGGTCCAGAGCCTTTGCACCACATCACCTGCAGGCTCCGCTCTTGCCAGGGCAGCGGATTGGCCGGCCCAGGCCTGCATGCGGCCAGCGTCGCCCATTCTCACGGCCTCAG
>NZ_CAXTAZ010000075.1:0-16499 GCF_964242715.1 uncultured Enterovirga sp. | reverse complement strand
CCGTGAACTGGCCCTCGACCATGTAGGATTCGAGCTTCGTCATGTTGACGCCGTTGGTCGCGAAGCCGCCGAGTGCCTTGTAGAGCGCCGCCGGCAGGTTGCGGACCCGGAAGACGAAGCTCGTCACGAGATCGCCCGAGCCGGCCTCGGCCGGCGCCTCTTCCCGGGAGAGGATGATGAAGCGGGTCGTGTTGTGGGCCTCGTCCTCGACATCCTCGGCCAGGATGTCGAGACCGTAGACCTCAGCGGCAAGCCGGGGCGCGAGCGAGCCGCGGGTGCTGTCGCCGGCATCGCGGATCTCGCGGGCCGAGCCCGCCGTGTCGCCCGCGACCACCGCCTTCACGCCGAGCCGGCGGATGATCTTCCGGCATTGGCCGAGCGCGTGGATGTGGCTGTGCAGCGTCCGGATCTCCTCCAGCGCCGTGCCCGGGATGGCGAGAAGCTGGAAGTGGATCGGCAGGAAATGCTCGCCCACGATATGCAGGCCGGAGGTCGGCAGCAGGTGGTGGATGTCGGCGACCCGGCCCGCGATCGAGTTCTCGATCGGGATCATGGCGAGATCGGCCTCGCCGTCCGTCACGGCCGCGAAAGCGTCCTCGAAGGTCGGGCAGGGCAGCGGCTCGTAGTCCGGCCGGGCTTCCTGGCAGGCGATCTCGGAATTCGCGCCCCGCTCGCCCTGGAATGAGATCTTCACGACGAATGCTGCTCCAGGATGCGGCGGGCCCGTTCCAGGTGGTCCGGGTTGTCGACGCCGAAGGGCTGGTCCTCGACGACGACGATGTCGATCCGCATCCCGGCCTCCAGCGCCCGCAGCTGCTCGAGCCGCTCCCGCAGCTCGAGCGGCGAGGGCGGCAGCGCGACGAAGCGGGCGAGCGCAGCCCGGCGATAGGCGTAGAGCCCGACGTGATGCAGCAGCGCGCCCTCGCCCCAGGGCGCGGTCGCGCGGGTGAAATAGAGCGCCCGGAGTCGGTTCGGCGCGATCTCCGTCCCGATCGCCTTCACGACGTCCGGATGGGTCCGCTCCTCGTCCCGGGTGATCGCGAAGGCGAGCGTCGCGATGTCGACGGCCGCGTCCGCCAACGGCCCGACGACCGCCGCGATGCTGTCCGGCCGGATGGTCGGGAAGTCGCCCTGCACGTTGACGATGATGTCGTGTAGCCCCTCGGGGTCGAGCAGCGCCGCGGCCTCCGCGATCCGGTCGGAGCCCGAAGGATGGTCGGCCCGGGTCAGCACCGCCCGCCCGCCGGCGCGGGCGACGGCCTCGGCCACCTCGGGCGCATCCGTCGCGACCGCGACCGCGCCGATCCCGGCCTCCACGGCCCGGCGCCAGACATGAACGATCATCGGCTCGCCCGCGATCAGGGCGAGCGGCTTCCCGGGCAGCCGGGTGGCCTGCATCCGGGCCGGGATCAGGACGAGCGGTTCGGACATCGGGCGGGACGGTGCGGGCGGAAAGGACGAGGCGGGCGCTCTAGCAGCGGCGCACGGGCTTGTCATGGCGAGGCGACGTCGTCGGTCCTCGTGTGGAGAGGGGCTTCCCACATGCGACGACGCGTCGGACCGGTTCGCGCCCTGCCGCGTTGTCAACGCGGCGGAAATGCGGCTAAGCACCCGACGGGCATGGGCGGCCGTAGGCCGCCGTCGGTTGTTGGGATGCAGGGACTTCAGCATGGCTTCGGGTGATCTCGCCGGACAGGGTGGCAATCCCGGCGGTCCGACAAAACTCGGTGACGACGATCCGCTGTTCTGGAACAAGATCACCGGCGCGATCCTGGGCTCCTGCCTCCTGGCCATGGGCCTGAACGTATTCTCCGGCATCCTCTACACGCCGAAACGTCCTGTGGTCCCGGGCTATGACCTGCCGGCGCCGGAGGCCGCAGCGCCAGGCGGGGCCAGCGACCAGCAGGCGCAGGCCGAACCGCTCCCGATCCGGCTCGCGAGCGCGGATGCCGGCAAGGGCGCGAGCGCGGCCAAGAAATGCTCGGCCTGCCACGTCTTCGAGAAGGGCGGCCCGAACAAGATCGGCCCGAATCTCTACGGCGTCGTCGGTCACGCCAAGGCCGCGCATCAGGGCTTCGCCTACTCGGCCGCTCTGAAGGGTAAGGGCGGCGAGTGGAGCTACGACGATCTCGACGGCTTCCTGGCCAACCCGAAGGGCTATGCCCCCGGAACGATCATGGCCTTTGCGGGCATCTCCAGCCCGAAGGAACGCGCCGACGTCCTCGCTTATCTGAGGTCGCTCTCGGACAGCCCCGTCCCGTTCCCCGAGGCGACGGCGCAGCCGGCCGCCGCGACCGGGGCTCCGGCCGCCGGTGGTGCGCCGGGTCCGTCCCAGACCGAGCAGCGGCCCTCGCCGCCCATGCCGGGTCAGCGGGTCGAGCCCGGGCCGGCCCCGGTCCAGGGGCAGCCGCAGCCGGCGACGCCTCAGGTCCAGACGACGACGCCGAACCAGCCGCAGCCTCCTGCGACCGGCGCGGCCCCGACCGGGACCGCGCCGACCGGCTCGGGCTCGCCCACGGCCGCTCCGTCGAACGCGCCTGCCGCAGGACAGCCCGCGCCGCCCTCGCAGACCGGGCGCGACTCGTCGGCTCCCGGGCGCCAGCCGTGACCGGCTGCCGTTGAGGCAGGAGGTCGCGGAGCGGAGCGTGCGCAAGGCGTCGTGTTCGTGCCATGCTCTCTCCCGAGACTGCTGACAGGGAGAGACGGGTGCTCGGCAATGGCCTGACACGACGGGTTTTGCTGGCCGCCGGCGCGTCCGCCGCGGCTCTGCCCACCGGCGGAGCGGGTCGAGCCGCCGCTGAGGAGCCTCGCTGGCGGCACGGACTGTCGCTTCTCGGCGAGCCGAAATACCCGCCGGGCTTCCCGCATTTCGACTATGTCCGGCCCGACGCGCCGAAGGGCGGCCTCGTCCGGCTCGGCGCGCAGGGCACGTTCGACAATTTCAACCTGTTCACGGCCGGCGTGCGGGGCGAACTCGAGGGCGGGATCGGCTCGCTCCTGCACGACACGCTGATGCTGGCGGCGGATGACGAGGTCTCGACCGAATACGGGCTCATCGCGGATGCGGTCAGCTATCCGGAGGACCGTTCCTCCGTGACCTACCGGCTCAATCCGGCGGCCCGGTTCCATGACGGGCGCCCGATCACGGCCGCGGACGTCATCTTCTCCTTCGAGACCCTGAAGGCGACGAGCCCCTTCTACGCCTTCTACTACCAGAACGTGGTCCGGGCGGAGCCGAGCGGCGAGCGCGCCGTCACCTTCACCTTCTCCGAGAAGGGCAATCGCGAATTGCCGCAGATCGTCGGGCAGCTTCCGGTTCTGCCGAAGCATTGGTGGACCGGGACGGGACCGAACGGCACGCGGCGCGACCCGACCCAGACCACGCTCGAGCCGCCGGTCGGGTCCGGGCCGTACCGGATCAAGAGCTTCGAGCCCGGCCGCTACGCGCTCTACGAACAGGTGCCTGATTTCTGGGCGCGCGATCTGAACGTGCTCCGCGGCCAGCATAATTTTCGCGAGATCCGCTACGAGTATTTCCGCGACGGCACGGTGCTGCTCGAGGCCTTCAAGGGTGACCGGCTCGATTACCGGACCGAGAACTCCGCCCGGCAATGGTCGACCGGCTACGATTTCCCCGCCAAGGCTGAAGGCCGTGTCCTGCTCGAGCAGTTCCCGGTCCGGAATTCCGGCGTGATGCAGGCCTTCGTTTTCAACCTGCGCCGGCCCCGCTTCGCCGATCCCCGCGTGCGCCGCGCCTTCAACCTCGCCTTCGATTTCGAGGACACGAACCGCACGCTGTTCTTCGGGCTCTACGAGCGCATCAACTCCTATTTCTACGGGACCGAACTCGCCTCCTCCGGTCTCCCGGCCGGCAAGGAGCTCGAGATCCTGGAAGGCCTGCGCGGCAAGGTGCCGGCCGCGGTCTTCACGACGCCCTACACGAACCCGGTCTACGGCTCGCCCGAATCGGTGCGGACGAATCTGCGCGAGGCTTTGCGGCTCCTGGGCGAGGCCGGCTACGAGCTGAAGGGGCGCCAGCTCGTGCCGAAGGCCGGCGGCGAAGCGTTCCGGGCCGAGTTCATCGGCTTCGACCAGAATGCCGAGCGCTACGTCCTCCCTTACCGGCAGGCGCTGGAGCGGATCGGCATCGCGATCGAGCTCCGCATCGTCGACGCCGCCCAGTACCAGAACCGGATCCGGTCCTTCGATTTCGACATGACGACGGCCGTGTGGCCGCAATCGCTCTCGCCCGGCAACGAGCAGCGCGACTTCTTTGGCTCCTCGGGAGCGGACCGGCCGGGCTCGCGCAACCTCGCCGGCATCAAGGATCCGGCGGTCGATTCCCTCATCGACCGCATCATCTTCGCGGCCGACCGCGAGGAACTCGTCGCCGCGACCCGGGCGCTCGACCGGGTGCTCCTCGCCCACGACTACGTCGTGCCGCAATGGTCCTCGCGCGTCACCCGCACCGCCCGCTGGGACCGGTTCGGCCGTCCCGGCACGCTCCCGCTCGGCGGGTCCGGCTTCCCGACGATCTGGTGGTCCGACGAGGCCAAGCTGGCCAAGACCGGCGCGCCGCGGTGAGGCGGCCACGCTCCCGTTTTCCAGCGCGCGCTACCCTCCCCTTTGCGGGGAGGGCCGAGCAGGCGCGAAGCGCCGCCCGGGGTGGGGGTCCGACAGGTGGAACCGATGGAGGTGCCTCCTCACCGCCCCCCACCCCCGACCCCTCCCCGCAAGGAGGAGGGGAGGTGCGCGTCCATCGGCGTGCAATCATCTCCGGACTCGCTGCGGCTTCCCTCGCCACCGCGCTCCCTCGGCCCGCCAGGGCCGCGGATGCCGAACCGCACGGCTTGTCCATCTTCGGCGACCTGAAATACCCGGCCGATTTCCCGCATTTCGACTATGTCCGGCCCGACGCGCCGAAGGGGGGCGTGTTCTCGAACCAGATCACGACGACGGCCGGGAACCAGAATTTCGACACGTTCAACACCCTGAACATCTACGTGCTCAAGGGGGATGGCGCGGCCGGGATGCCGCTGACCTTCGACAGCCTGATGGCGAGGGCCTGGGACGAGCCCGACGCCGTCTACGGCCTCGTCGCCAGGACGGTCCGGGCGAGCCCGGACGGGCTGACCTACCGGTTCCTGCTGCGGCCGGAGGCCCGGTTCCACGACGGCTCGCGCCTCACGCCGGTCGACGTCGCGTTCTCGATCAACCTGCTCAAGGCCAAGGGCCACCCGATCATTTCGCAGGCGCTACGCTTCGTCGAGGGCGCGGCGGCGGAGGGCGAGGATGTGGTCCGGGTCACCTTCGCGCCGGAGCGCGCGCGCGACCTTCCGCTGGTCGCGGCCCTGCTGCCGATCTTCTCCGAGCGATCCTGGAGCGGGCGCGATTTCGAGGCATCGACCCTCGATCCACCGCTCGGCTCCGGTCCCTACCGGGTCGGCCGATTCGAACAGGGCCGCTTCATTGCCTTCGACCGGGTGCGGGATTACTGGGCCGCCGGGCTCCCCGTGAACCGCGGCCAGCACAATTTCGACGAGGTCCGCTACGAGTATTTCCGCGACCGGCAGGTCGCCTTCGAGGCCTTCAAGGCCGGCAGCTTCACGTTCCGGGAGGAGTTCACGGCCCGGATCTGGGCGACGGGCTACGATTTCCCGGCCATGACCGAGGGCAAGGTCAAACGCGAGATCGTGCCGGACGAGACCCCGTCCGGCATGCAGGGCTGGTTCTTCAACCTCCGCCGGCCCCGCTTCGCCGACCCCCGGGTGCGGGAGGCGATCTCGCTCGCCTTCGATTTCGAGTGGGTCAACAAGACCATCATGTACGGGGCCTATACCCGCACGGCCTCCTATTTCGAGAATTCGCCGCTCAAGGCCGAGGGTCCTCCATCGGCAGAGGAGGCCGCCTTGTTGGCGCCGTTCCGCGGCCGCGTGCCGGATTCGGTCTTCGCGGAACCGTATTCGCCGCCTGCGAGCGACGGGTCGGGCCAGGACCGGGCGCTGCTGCGTCGCGCCAGCGAATTGCTGCAGCAGGCCGGCTGCCGGCGCGACGGCGGTGTGCTGAAGCTGCCCTCGGGCGAGGCGCTCACGATCGAGTTCCTGGATTTCCAGCCCGTGCTGCAGCCCCACACGCAGCCCTTCATCAAGAACCTCGCCCTGCTCGGAATCCAGGCGACCTCGCGCATCGTCGATGCCGCGCAATACCAGCGCCGCACCGAAGAGTTCGATTTCGACATGACGGTCCGGCGCTACTCGAACTCGGCGACGCCGGGCGAGGCGATCCGGCAGGTCTTCGGCTCGATCGCGGCCGCGACCCGGGGTTCACCGAACCTTGCCGGCTTCTCCGACCCGGCGATCGACGCCCTGGTGGAGACCATCGTCTCGGCCGAGACCCGACCCGCCCTCACCACCGCCTGCCGCGCCCTCGACCGCGTGCTCCGGGCCGGCCGCTATTGGGTGCCGATGTGGTATCGCGGCAGCCACCCGCTCGCCTATTGGGACATCTTCGGCCACCCGCCGACCCCGCCGCGCTACGAGCTCGGGGCGCCGCAGACCTGGTGGTACGATGCCGACAAGGCCCGTCGGATTGGTCGCGGGTGATGGGGGTTCGGCGACATCCGCCCGTTACGGCAGGGGAGGGCGGGCGTTAAGTGGCGGCCTATATCCTCCGCCGCCTTCTGCTGATGATCCCGACGATCCTCGGGATCATGCTGATCTCCTTCGTGATCGTGCAATTCGCGCCGGGGGGGCCGATCGAGCGCATCCTGGCGCAGCTCCAGGGCACCGATCCCGGGGCCATGTCGCGCGTCTCGGGCGGGGGTGGCGATATCGGGGGCGGGACGGCGCGGGCGCCCGGGCCTGCTGGCGGCGCATCGTCCTCGCGCTATCGCGGCGCTCAGGGGCTGGATCCCACTTTCATCAAGCGGCTCGAGGAGCAGTTCGGCTTCGACAAGCCCGCCCACGAGCGCTTCCTGAAGATGATCCGGGATTACGCGCTCTTCGATTTCGGCAAGAGCTTCTTCCGCGACGTCTCGGTGCTGCAGCTCATCGGCGAGAAGCTGCCCGTCTCGATCACGCTCGGCCTCTGGATGACGCTCCTGTCCTACGCGATCTCGATCCCGCTCGGCATCCACAAGGCGGTGCGGGAAGGCTCGGCCTTCGACGTATGGACGTCGGGACTCGTCATCGTCGGCTACGCGATCCCGGGCTTCCTCTTTGCGATCCTGCTCATCGTCCTCTTCGCCGGCGGCTCCTTCTGGCAGGTTTTCCCGTTGAAGGGCCTGCTGTCGGAGGGCCTCAGCGGGGCGGCGTGCGCGCCGGTCGTCTGGGTCGGCTTCGCCGGCTGGTTCCCGTTCCGGCCGCATGCCGGCTTCGACCTCGCGCAATGCCTCGGCACGATCCTGCCCGACTATCTCTGGCACATCGCGCTGCCGATCACGGCGATGGCGCTCGGCGCCTTCGCCATCACGGCGCTCCTCACCAAGAACTCCTTCCTGGACGAGATCCGCAAGCAATACGTCCTGACGGCGCGCATGAAGGGGCTGTCGGAGAGGCAGGTCCTCTACGGCCACGTCTTCCGCAACGCGATGCTGATCGTGGTGGCGGGATTCCCGGCCGCCTTCATCGGGGCCTTCTTCGCCGGCTCGCTCCTGATCGAGCAGATCTTCTCGCTCGACGGGCTCGGGCTCCTCTCCTTCGAATCCATCGTCAACCGCGACTACCCGGTCGTCTTCGCGACGCTCTACATCTTCTCCCTCGTCGGGCTCCTGGTGAACCTCCTGTCGGACCTGATCTACACCTGGATCGACCCGCGCATCGATTTCGAGACGAGGGACGCGTGACCACCGCCCTCGCCCAACCCGAGCTCGACCGCGTCCCGCTCGCCTCGCCCGCGGCGGCGCCCACCGCGCCGCCGCTCCCGCGCGAGGGCTTCGTTCGCCTCTCGCCGATGAACCGGCGCCGCTGGCGGAATTTTGCCGCCAACCGGCGCGGGTTCTGGTCCTTCTGGCTGTTCATCGCCCTGTTCGTCGTCAGCCTCTTCGCCGAGTTCCTGGCGAACGATCGCCCGATCGTGGCGAGCTACAAGGGCGAGCTGATCTTCCCGATCGTGCGGGACTACCCTGAGGAGAAGTTCGGCGGCTTCCTGGCCGTTACCGATTACCGCGACCCGGTGATCGCGAAGGAGTTGCGCGAGAACGGCTGGGCGATCTGGCCGCCGGTCCGCTTCTCCTACCACACCCACAATCTCGACCTTCCGGTCCCGGCGCCCTCGCCCCCGACCTGGCGGCTCTCCGACGAGCAATGCCGGGCCGCGGCCGAGAAGGCGACGGGGGGCCGGTCGGGCTCCGGATGCAGCGATCTCGAGCCGAACTGGCTCGGCACCGACGACCAGGCCCGCGACGTCGTCGCCCGGCTGATCTACGGCTTCCGGCTCTCCGTCCTGTTCGGGCTCGCGCTCGCGCTGATCTCGTCGGTGATCGGCGTGCTGGCGGGCGCCGTGCAGGGTTATTTCGGCGGCTGGACCGACCTCATCTTCCAGCGCGTGATCGAGATCTGGACGGCGATTCCGTCGCTCTATCTCCTGATCATCATCGCGGCGATCATCACGCCGTCCTTCTTCGTGCTGCTCGGGATCCTGCTCCTCTTCTCCTGGGTGTCGCTCGTCGGCGTCGTCCGGGCCGAGTTCCTGCGCGGGCGGAACTTCGAATATGTCCGGGCGGCGCGCGCGCTCGGCCTGTCCAACGCGACCATCATGTTTCGGCACCTCCTGCCGAACGCCATGGTCGCGACCCTGACCTTCCTGCCCTTCATCCTGAACGGCTCGATCGCGACCCTGACTTCGCTCGACTTCCTTGGCTTCGGCCTGCCGCCGGGCTCGCCCTCGCTCGGAGAGCTTCTCGCCCAGGGCAAGGCCAACCTCCAGGCCCCTTGGCTCGGCCTCGCCGGCTTCGTGGTCATCGCCACGATGCTGTCGCTCCTGATCTTCGCCGGCGAAGCGGTGCGCGATGCGTTCGACCCGCGGAAGACCTTCGCGTAGGGTGACGATAGAGAGGCAGCGATGAACGAGATCGTCAGGAAGATCGTCCCCGTATCGAGTCTCCCGCCAGAGCTGCAGAACGACTTCGATCCGGAGGGTCGCGTCGAAATCGTGGGGCGTCCCGATCCGGGCAGGACCCCGAGCAGCCTCATAGATATCATCGAGACGTACAGGCGCACGCGCACGCATCCGTCGAGGTTTCGGGACGGCGACGACGTCGTCGCCTATGTGAGGGCGTTGCGTGATGGGGGCGATCTCGAGCCATGGCTAGGACCTTGCTCTACGTCGACTCCAACGTCCTGATCGGAACTTTCGAACTCGGGCTTGGCGGAACCGCTCTCGCACACGCGCTGCTGATGTCGAGCCAGGATTCGCCCCGCTTCATCACGAGCGAGATCACGGTGAGCGAAGTTCTTGTTGCGCCTTTTCGGAGCAATGACTTGGATCTTGTCGACTTCTATCATGCGCTGTTCTCTCAGACCGTGAGCTTGGCGGTGGAGCCGGTTACCCGCGGCGTGCTGGAGCGGGCAGCACGTTTGCGCGCCGTCTCGAGCATGAAACTGCCTGATGCGATTCATGTCGCGACAGCCGCGCTGACGCCCTGCTCCATTCTACTCTCGCGCGACCAGCGTCTCTTCATCCCGAGCGGCATGAGACGCCTCGATCCGTTTGCTCAGCCGCTCGATCTCGCGTCCTTGGCGAAGTCGTGACGCCCCTCCTCTCCGTCCAGGACCTCTGCGTCGCCTTCCGGTCCCGCGGGGCCGACGGCAAGCCGGTCGACAGCCTCGCGGTCGACCGTGTCTCGTTCGACGTCGCGCCGCGCGAAACGGTGGCGCTCGTCGGCGAATCCGGGTCGGGCAAGTCTGTGACGGCGCTCTCCGTTCTCAAGCTCCTGCCCTATCCGGCGGCCCACCACCCCTCCGGACGGATCCTGTTCCGCGGCCGGGATCTCCTGCCGCTCGGCGAGCCCGAGATGCAGAAGGTGCGGGGCGACGACGTCAGCATGGTGTTCCAGGAACCCATGACGTCGCTGAACCCGCTCCACACGGTGGTCACGCAGGTCGGCGAGATCCTGACGCTTCACCGCGGCCTGTCGCGGCGGGATGCCCGCAGGCGGGTGCTGGAACTGCTGGACCTCGTCGGCATCCGGGATCCGGAGAGCCGGCTCGAATCCTATCCGCACCAGCTCTCGGGCGGGCAGCGCCAGCGCGTGATGATCGCGATGGCGCTCGCGAACGAGCCCGACCTCTTCATCGCCGACGAGCCGACGACCGCGCTCGACGTCACGGTCCAGGCGCAGATCCTGCGGCTCCTCGCCGACCTCAAGGCCCGGCTCGGCATGGCGATGCTGTTCATCACCCACGACCTCGGCATCGTCCGAAAGATCGCCGACCGGGTCTGCGTCATGCAGGGCGGCCGGATCGTCGAAGCGGGAGCGGTGGCGGAGATCTTCGCCCGACCGCAGCATGATTACACCCGGCGCCTGCTCGCGGCCGAGCCCAAGGGTCGCGCCAACCCGGTCGCGAAAGGGGCGCAGATCCTGGTCGATGCGGGGCCGATCAAGGTCCATTTCCCGATCCGGCGCGGCTTCCTGCGCCGCACGGTCGGACATGTGAAGGCCGTCGACGGCGTCTCGGTCACCGTGCAGGAGGGCGAGACGCTGGGCATCGTCGGCGAGTCCGGCTCGGGCAAGACGACGCTGGGGCTGGCCCTCCTCCGCCTGACCCGGTCGGAAGGCCCGATCGTGATCCTCGGGCAGCGCATCGACGAACTTGCGGCCAAGACGCTGCGACCGCTTCGCCGCGAGATGCAGATCGTCTTCCAGGACCCCTACGGCTCGCTCTCGCCCCGAATGTCCGTAGCCGAGATCGTCGCGGAGGGCCTTTTGGTCCAACGGAAGCGCCTCGGCCGGACCGAGCGCCGGGACGTGGTGGCCCGCGCGCTGCACGATGTCGGGCTCGACCCCGCCACCATGGACCGCTACCCGCACGAATTCTCCGGCGGCCAGCGCCAGCGCATCGCGATCGCGCGCGCCATGGCGCTCGACCCGAAGCTCGTCGTTCTCGACGAGCCGACCTCTGCGCTCGACCAGTCCGTCCAGGCCCAGATCGTCGATCTGCTGCGGCGGCTGCAACTCGAGCGGAAGCTCGCCTACGTCTTCATCAGCCACGATTTGCGGGTCGTGCGGGCGCTCGCGAACCACGTCCTCGTCATGCAGGACGGCAAGGTCGTCGAGGAGGGTCCCGCGTCCCGGATCTTCGAGCATCCCGAGCAACCCTACACGAAGGCCCTGTTCGCGGCGGCGTTCGGGCTCGAAGCCGTCGACGCGGCGGGTGTGGTGCGGGAGTAACGCCGATCGACGGCCGCTCTCCTTTCCGGCCCGGCACCGGCCGCGCGTTCCTGATCGTCCTCGACTCGGTCGGGATTGGCGGGGCTCCGGATGCGGCGGAATACGGCGACGCCGGCGCGGACACGGTCGGCCATATCGCCGAGGCCTGCGCCGCCGGGCTCGGCGATCGCGAGGGGTTGCGGGCCGGGCCGCTCGCGCTGCCGCACCTCGCGAGCCTCGGCCTCGGCCTCGCCTGCAAGGCTGCCACGGGCCGCGTGCCCCCTGGCCTGGAACCGGTCGAAGCGCCCCGCGCCGCGTGGGGCCCGGCGCGCGAACGCTCGCGCGGCAAGGATACGCCCTCCGGCCATTGGGAGATTGCCGGTCTGCCGGTCGGGTTCGCCTGGGGCTATTTCCCGGACACCGAGCCGGCCTTCCCGCCCGACTTCGTCCGGGCGCTGGTGGCGGAGGCCGGCCTGCCCGGGATCCTCGGCGACCGGCACGCGTCGGGCACCGCCATTATCGACGAGCTAGGGGCCGAGCATCTGAGGAGCGGCCGGCCGATCTGCTACACCTCGATCGACAGCGTGCTCCAGATCGCTGCGCACGAGGAGCGGTTCGGGCTCGAGCGGCTCCTCAAGACCTGCCTCGTCGCCCGCCGGCTCTGCGACCCCTACCGGATCGGCCGGGTCATCGCCCGGCCCTTCACCGGCTCGCCCGAGGCGGGATTCCGCCGCACCGCCAATCGGCGCGACTTCGCCGTCGAGCCGCCCGGGCCGACGCTGCTCGACCGGCTACATGCGGCAGGGCGCGAGGTCGTCACCATCGGCAAGGTCGGCGACATCTTCGCCCACCGGGCGACCGGCCGGGAGGTGAAGACGAAGGACAACATGGCCGGTATCGCGGCGCTGCTCTCGACCATCGCCTCGCTCGCGCCGGGCGGCTTCTGCTTCGCGAACCTGGTCGATTTCGACACCGAGCATGGCCATCGGCGCGACGTGCCGGGCTACGCCGCGGCGCTCGAGGCCTTCGACCTGCGCCTGCCCGAGATCGTGGCCGCGCTCCGGCCGGGCGACCTCTGCATCGTCACGGCCGACCACGGCAACGATCCGACCTTCCGGGGCACCGACCACACGCGGGAGCAGGTGCCGGTGCTGGCCTTCGGGCCCCGGATCGTGCCGGGGCCGCTCGGGTCGAGGTCGAGCTTCGCCGATCTCGGGGCGACGCTCGCCGAGCATCTCGGCATCGAGGGTACGGGTGCCGGGGCCTCGTTCCAGGCCCTGCTCAGAGCGCCTCGCCGCGCATGAGCCGCGGCGCCCGCCGGGTTTCGCCCGAGGCCCCGCGGGCGAAGAGTCCCTTCAGTCCAGGCGCCCGGTCGACGATCCCGAGCCCGAGATCGCGGAGCGCCCGGATCGGCAGGCTGTCATTCGAGAAAAGGCGGTTCAGCGCGTCGGTGACGCCGGCCAGCGCCACGGCGTCGAAGCGGCGGTCGCGCTCGTAGGCGCGCAACACGTCGGTCCCGGCCGGATCGAGCCCGAGCCGGATGGCATCGACGACGTGCTCCGCAAGGGACGCCGCGTCGGCCAGGCCCAGGTTGAGGCCCTGGCCGGCGAGCGGATGGATTTCGTGCGCCGCGTCTCCGAGCAGCGCGATGCGGTTCGCAACGAAGCCTCGTGCGAGGCCGACCGAGAGCGGGACGGCCTGGAGCCGGGTTTCCAGCACGATCGCGCCCAGCACGTGTCCGAACCGCGCCTCGACGGCCGGCAACGCCAGGCCGGCCGGAGCGGCGGCGAGCGCGCGCGCTTCGTCCTCCATCTCGGTCCAGACGATCGAGGAGCGGTGCGGCAGGTTCGTACCGCCTCCGGCAAGGGGCAGGATCGCGAAGGGCCCGCCAGGCAGGAAATGCTGCACGGCGCGGCCGCCATGCGGGCGCTCATGCGCGATCGTCGCGACCAGCGCCGATTGCCGGTAGCGCCGCCCGGTCCAGCCGATCCCGGCCGCCTCGCGCAGGCGCGAGCGGGCGCCATCGGCCGCGACCAGCAGCGCGACCGGCCGGGATTCCCCGTGCGGGCCTCCCACCCGGATCTCGCCCGGGGCCGCTTCGAGCGAGGTGACGGTTCCCGTCTCGAACCTCACTCCGGCATTGCGCGCCGCCGAACCCAGCGCATCGGTCAGGACGGCGCTCTCCAGCATGAATCCGAGCGGCGCGTCGCGGTCCTCGGCCTCGAAGGCGAGGTATTCGGGCCGGACCACGTCCGCGGCCCGGCTATCGGTGATCGACATCGCGGTGATGGGCTGAGCCCGCAACCGGAGCGCCTCGCCGACGCCGAGCGCGCCGAACATCCGCATCGCGGCGGGCGAGATCGCATAGGCCCGCATGTCCGGGGCGCGGCCGGTCCGGCCGGGATCGACGATCGTGACCTCGGCGGCCTCGCCGGCGCCCTGCCGCAGGGCGAGCCCGAGCGTGAGGCTCGGGATGCCGCCGCCTGCGATCAGGATGCGCCAGGCGGGAGGTCTCGATCGGGCTGGCCGCGATGGCGCCGTGGAGTTGGGCATTCGCGAGTCGTTGCGCCCCGACGCGAACGCGTCAAGCCGGCCTCCTCGGGGTCAGCCGTCGCACGTGCCCGGTCGGTGCGGCTACGGTTCGCAACCGCTCTGCCTATTCCGTAGGCAGGAAAGGTCGATCGCGAGCAGGATTGTGGCTGATCCAGGGCCGGGGCCGCGACCCGCGAGGCGAGGCCGGACGCTCGGTCAGGTTGGCATGCGGCTTGAAACGGACAGCGCAATCCGCGGCCATCGCATGTCGCGGCGGGTACCGGCACGTGGCCGGGGCAGCGGGGCAGGAACTCGATGAAAATCGTGATGGCGATCATCAAGCCGTTCAAGCTTGAGGAGGTTCGGGACGCGCTCACGGCGCTCGGGGTGCACGGGCTCACCGTCACCGAGGTCAAGGGTTACGGGCGCCAGAAGGGCCATACGGAGATCTACCGTGGGGCCGAATACGCGGTCAGCTTCCTGCCGAAGCTGAAGATCGAGGTCGCGGTCGCGTCCGAATTCGTGTCCCAGGCGATCGAGGCGATCTCGAACGCGGCAAGGACCGGACAGATCGGCGACGGCAAGATCTTCGTCATGCCGATCGAGCAGGCGGTCCGGATCCGCACCGGCGAAACCGACAACGATGCCCTTTGAACCCAACCTTCCGATTGGAGTACGCTTGATGACGTCTCGTCCAAGGCTCGCAGCCTGCCTCACCGCGGGGGCTGCGCTGTGTCTCATCGCGGGCGCGGCGCTGGCGCAAACGCCGGCTCCCCAGCCCGACGCCGCAGCTGCCGCGGCGGCTGCCCTTCCCGTGCCGAACAAGGGCGACACGGCCTGGATGCTGACCTCTTCGGCGCTCGTGCTGATGATGTCCGTGCCCGGGCTCGCGCTGTTCTATGGCGGCCTCGTGCGCACCAAGAACATGCTGTCCGTGCTGACGCAGGTCTTCGCGATCGTCTGCCTCGCCGGGCTGATCTGGGTGATCTACGGCTACTCGCTCGCCTTCACCAACGGCGCCGGCCTGAACAGCTTCGTCGGCGGCTTCTCGAAGGTGTTCCTGAAGGGCGTCACCGGGGAAAGCACGGTCGCCACGTTCTCGAACGGCGTCGTCATTCCCGAATACGTCTTCATCTGCTTCCAGATGACCTTCGCGATGATCACGCCCGCGCTGATCGTCGGCGCCATCGTCGAGCGCATCCGGTTCTCCGCGCTGATCCTGTTCATCGCGCTCTGGCTCACCTTCATCTACTTCCCGATGGCCCACATGGTCTGGTACTGGGCCGGCCCGGACGCGATCGCGGATGCCGCCAAGGCGGTCGCGGCCAACGCCGCCGACGCCGCGGCCAAGACGAAGCTCGACGACACGATCGGGGATGCGGGCCTCATCTACGGCTGGGGCGCGCTCGACTTCGCGGGCGGTACGGTCGTGCACATCAATGCGGGCATCGCCGGGCTCGTGGGCTGCCTTCTGCTCGGCAAGCGGGTCGGCTACGGCCGCGACCTCCTCGCCCCGCATTCGCTGACCATGACCATGATCGGCGCCGCCCTCCTGTGGGTCGGCTGGTTCGGCTTCAATGCCGGATCCAATCTCGAGGCGAACGGCACGACGGCGCTCGCCATGCTGAACACCTTCGTGGCGACCTGTGCGGCGGCGCTGGCCTGGCTCTTCGTGGAATGGGGCGGCAAGGGGAAGCCCTCGCTGCTCGGCCTCGTATCGGGTGCGATCGCGGGTCTCGTCGCGGTGACGCCGGCCTCCGGCTTCGCGGGTCCGATGGGCTCGCTGGTGCTCGGCCTCGTCTCGGGCGTGGTCTGCTACGGCTTCTGCTCGGGCGTGAAGAATGCCTTCGGCTACGACGACTCGCTCGACGTCTTCGGTATCCACTGCATGGGCGGCATCATCGGCGCGCTGGCGACCGGTATCCTGGTCGCGCCGTCGCTCGGCGGCGTCGGCCTCGTGGACTATGTCGCCAAGCCCGGCTCGGCTTCACCCGGCGACTACGCCATGGCGACCCAGGTCTGGGCGCAGTTCAAGGCGGTCGGCGTGACGCTGCTCTGGTCGGGCATCGGTTCGGCCATCCTGTACAAGGTGGTGGATGTCGTCCTCGGCCTCCGGGTCACCCAGGAGGAGGAGCGCGAGGGGCTCGACCTCACCGATCACGGCGAGCGCGCCTACAATTACTGAGCGGTTCTCCGCCGTCTGAACCAGGCCCCGGCGCAAGCCGGGGCCCTTTTTCGTTTCAACGCCCTCCCGGAAGGTCTCCCGACCCGATCGCTCGCCTGCACGTTGCCGACATCCCGCGTTCAGACTGGAAACAGCACAGGAACGGGCATCGATTCGGCTGACCCGGGCCTCCCGGGCGAAGACCGGACCATCCCGGGGTGGCGGTCGCGACGACGAGCGAAACTCATGACCAGATCACCTGTTCAGGCCGCCATCCGCATGCTGCTCATGGCCGGCGTGGCGCTCCCCGCCGCGCTCCTGTCCGGCTTGCCGGCGGGCGCCCAGCCGGCGCCCGGAGCGCCGCCCGCAGCCGGGGCACCGGAGACGAAGCCGGCCGCGCCGGCTCCGAAAGCGGCCCCGGCCCCGGCCCCGGCC